>NZ_JAWHNU010000036.1:0-65924 GCF_032582135.1 Pseudomonas syringae group sp. J309-1
CACCCCGGTCACTCCTACAGGGTCCGTGTTTGCTGCGCGACAGCGTGGTGTCAGGGACACCGGGGCGACTCCCACAGTGTTATGGATTAGCCTCGCAGGATTATCTGACTGAAAAACCATCACTTGCAGGAACAACCGGGGTGGCGCTCCATCTTGCTCGCGACAGCGCTCAATCAGGCTATCAATAGCAAAAAGCAGCACCCTGATTGTAATTTTGGTCAAAACCCGTTGCGCGGATATGCGCAATGAAAATCGTTTCAGCTCAGCACAAACCCCTGCCAGACGGCGATCATGCACTTTGCGCATGGGCCATTCCTAAACGTCATAACCCTATATTTTCGTGCGTGGTAGTCTCGCGCCACTACGAATAGAAGATGCCTAGAATCAGGAAACGTCATGCCCAGAATTTCCCACTTGGCGCTGCGCCAGAATTTTCGCGCGCTGCTTGCTTCACAAACCTGCTTTGAAACCGCCTCTGTCTTCGATCCGATGTCTGCACGCATCGCTGGAGACCTGGGTTTCGAGGTTGGCATCCTGGGAGGTTCAGTGGCATCCCTGCAGGTATTGGCAGCGCCGGATTTCGCGCTGATTACCCTGACTGAGTTTGCTGAACAGGCCACCCGGATCGGCCGCGTTGCACAGCTGCCGTTCATCGCAGACGCCGACCACGGTTACGGTAATGCGCTGAACGTGATGCGTACCGTTGAAGAGCTTGAGCGCGCTGGCGTCGCGGCACTGACGATTGAAGACACGCTGCTGCCTGCGCAGTTTGGCCGAAAGTCCACCGACCTGATTACCATTGAAGAAGGCATCGGCAAAGTCAAAGCCGCTCTGGAAGCACGTATCGATCCCGAGCTGTCGATCATTGCCCGGACCAATGCCGGCGTGTTGCCGGTCAAAGACATCATCGAACGTACCAAAGCCTACGAAAAGGCTGGCGCCGATGGCATCTGCATCGTCGGGATCAGTGACTTCGAGCACCTTGAACAGATCTCGGAGCACCTCACCGTACCGCTGATGCTGGTGACCTACGGCAATCCCAAGCTCAATGACTCGCAACGTCTGGCAAGCCTGGGCGTGCGCATCATCGTCAAGGGCCACGCCGCCTACTTCGCAGCGATCAAGGCAACTTACGATTCCCTGCGCGCCCAGCGCCAGGTGACGCACAGCACCTCGAACCTGAGCGCGACCGAGTTGACCCACACCTACACCCTGCCTGAGAACTACGTGTCCTGGGCCAAAGAGTTCATGGACGTCAAAGAGTAATCACGGCGTCAGGCTAGTCTGGCGCTCACAAGGGAAAATGACGCTGCCTTTCTTGTAGGCGGCGTTCAGATGAACCGCAGGTTCCTGCGTTTCTGAGTCGAGCATCAGTTCGGACGTGATCACCCTGGCCCCGCAGTAACCAAAGATGCCGTGATCTATCTGCGTCTTCATGGCTGACGCATAGCCGTGACGCTCATAGGTCCCCGCATCTGCACCGCCGACTCCCACCAGATGCACCTCAAGGTCTGTGAGCTTCTTGATCAGGGTCGCCTCGGCGCTGAAGTCGAACGCCCAGCCATTGGAAAAGACGCGGTCTATCCATCCCTTGAGCAACGCGGGCATGGACCACCAGTAAACCGGATATACGATGATCAATGCGTCTGCGCGATCAATGCGTGCCTGCTCGGCTGCCACGTCGGCCGGGAACGGCCCTTCTTTTCGATGGACTGCGATATCAGCAGCGGTAAAGCGTGGATCGAACCCTGAAGCGGCTAGGTCGACCAGCTCGACCGTATTGGCCGCGCTTGCATCGCTGATGCCTTCCGCAATGCGCCGGGCGATGCCGTAAGTGAGAGAGCTGGAATCGGGATGGCTGACGACGATGAGTGCGTGCATGGTAAAGCTCCGACGCTGGATGATTGCTGATGGATGTTCACAGCTATATACTTTTCGTACATTAAAATTAAGTTACCTTTGGTATATAAGCGTGTCAAGCCAGCCATCAGACGCAAAGCCTCGCCAACGCATGTCCCGGGAAGGTCGCCTCAGTCAACTGCTGGAAGTGGCATGGCAAATCGTTCGCGAGGAAGGCACGGAAAGCCTGACACTGGGGCATCTGGCGCAAATCGCAGGGGTTACCAAGCCTGTTGTCTATGACCACTTCCCCACTCGCCCGCTGCTGCTGGCCAGACTCTATGCAGATTTTGATGTTCGACAAACCTCTCGCCTGGACGAAGCATTGCGCAAGAGCGATGCGACCGTGCAGGCGCGAGCGAGGGTCATTGCCGACTCCTACGTCGATTGTGTGCTGCTGCAAGGCAAAGAAATCCCTGGCGTGATCGCAGCACTGAGCAGCTCTCCTGAACTGGAGAAAATCAAACGTGATTACGAGCTGATCTTCATGGACAAATGTCGAGCCGCACTGGGAAGTCACAGCAAACCGAGCCAGATTTCGAATGCGCAGTTACGCGCCATGCTCGGCGCGGCGGATGCACTGTCCAATGCCGCCGCAGTGGATGAAATTTCCGCAGACGAGGCGAAGTCCGAGCTTTATGAAATTATTCTGGCCATGACTGAAAGAGCTCATTAAGTGAGAACCCAATGATCAACGTCACAGAAGCATCTATCGCGGACCTGCGCGCCGCGCTTGAGTCAGGCCAGACCACAGCCGTCGAGCTGGTCGAGGCGTATCTGGCGCGGATTGACGCTTACGATGGTCCGCAGACGCCTACCGCACTGAATGCAGTAGTGGTTCGCAACCCTCAAGCCATTGCCGAAGCCCAGGCATCCGATGCACGTCGCGCTAACGGCAAGACGCTTGGCCCGCTGGACGGCATTCCCTACACGGCCAAAGACAGCTATCTGGTCAAAGGCCTCACCGCCGCATCGGGAAGCCCTGCATTTGTCGACTTGGTTGCTCAGCACGATGCCTTTACTATTGGCCGACTTCGCGCCGCCGGGGCGATCTGTCTGGGCAAGACCAATATGCCGCCGATGGCTAACGGCGGCATGCAACGTGGGGTCTATGGCCGTGCCGAGAGCCCTTACAACGCTGACTACCTGACCGCCCCGTTTGCTTCCGGCTCATCGAATGGCGCGGGTACCGCAACCGCCGCCAGCTTTGCCGCCTTCGGCATGGCTGAGGAAACCTGGTCCAGTGGCCGAGGCCCGGCCTCCAATAACGGCCTGTGTGCCTACACCCCTTCGCGCGGAGTGATATCGGTGCGCGGCAACTGGCCGCTGACGCCGACCATGGACGTTGTGGTGCCTTACGCCAGAACCATGGCTGACCTGCTTGAAGTGCTCGATGTGATCGTTGCAGAAGATCCCGACACCCGTGGCGATCTGTGGCGGTTGCAACCTTGGGTAGAGCTTCCAGGGGTGGCCGCGGTGCGCCCTGTTTCCTATGCTGAACTTGCCGCAGACGCACAGACGCTCGCCGGCAAACGCTTCGGTGTGCCGCGTATGTACATCAATGCCGATCCGCTGGCAGGTACGGCGGAGAAACCTGGTATTGGCGGCCCGACCGGGCAGCGCATCATCACCCGCCCCTCCGTCATCGATTTATGGCAAGAAGCGCGTAAGGCGCTCGAAGCCGCTGGAGTTGAAGTCATCGAAGTGGATTTCCCGCTGGTGTCGAACTGCGAAGGTGATCGTCCCGGTGCGCCGACCGTGTTTACACGTGGGCTGGTTTCCAAAGAGTTCCTGCATCACGAACTATGGGATTTGTCGGCCTGGGCGTTCGATGAATTCCTGCGCGCCAATGGCGACCCGGCGCTGAATCGTCTGGCCGATGTCGACGGGGCGAAAATCTTCCCCCACGACCCAGGCACCCTGCCCAACCGTGAAGACGACCTGGCAGCTGGCATGGATGAATATGTGCGCATGGCCGAGCGCGGGATCACGCCCTGGAATGAGATTCCTACTTTGCCGGATGGCTTGCGAGGACTGGAGCAAACGCGTCGCATCGATCTGGAAGACTGGATGGAAGACCTGGGCCTAGATGCGGTGCTGTTTCCAACCGTGGCCGATGTGGGTCCGGCGAACGCCGATGTCGACCTGCAATCCGCCGATATTGCCTGGAGCAATGGCGTGTGGGTAGCCAACGGAAATCTCGCTATTCGTCACTTGGGAGTGCCGACCGTCACCGTGCCAATGGGCGTAATGGCCGACATTGGCATGCCGATAGGGCTTACGTTTGCAGGACGTGCGTATGACGACTCGAACCTGCTGCGCTTTGCTTCGGCCTTTGAATCGATGGGCAGTAAGCGGATGATTCCGCCAAGAACGCCTGCATTGAAGTGATGGCACCCGCAATTGCCCCACGAGAAATGTCTGACTTGCACGCTCAGCCCGCGAGACGGGCTGAGCTCTTTTCCGTGTTGGCTGCGCAATGCTTGAGCAAGGCTTTGATTGAGCCGCGAACATTACGCTTGCCCAGTTCCTTGGCTTTAAACCAGCGGCAGTCATCAATCTCGTTGGACGCGCGCGGCTTCTGGTGTTCTGCGCGCTGAGCCTCGAAGAGGAAGTGAACGGCTTTGTCGTCCTGGTATTCGGAAACGTAGGCAAGCTGATCGAAGGTCAACCCGGTCTCTTCTGCCATTTCACGCATGGCAGCCTGCAACGGTGTTTCGCCCTGCTCGACGCGGCCACCGGGCAGGTTCCATTTGGCGTTGCGCTTGCGAACGAAAAGGATCTCGCCGTGATGACGGCAAATCACGGTGGCACGTCTTTTCAGGCTTTTATGCCCGGAGGTTGCAGCTTCCGTTGCACCCATGGTCGTTCCTTCAAAACGTTTATCGATCAGAAAGCCAATGCGGCAAATGCTCTTCGACGACTGTGCGCCATGCTTGTGTCGATATGATGACCATTGTGGTCGCTGGGAAGTTCAGCTACGAGCGCTCCATAAAGCAAACATGCAAACCCGCCACCTGATTCCGGGGGCTGTGCTCCCGATTCTCTTTCTGGAGCCCATCCGTCATGATGCGACGCGATGCCAAAGTCGAAAAGGTCTACCCCTCCCCCAACCGGTCGAAGTTCAAAGCCTCTAAAGGGTGTGGAAAAATATAAATGAAAAAATTCTCCTATAACGAAAATATTGATGCATTTGAAATATCGGAACATTTCTTTTTGGAGGGTTTAAAACAGGCCCAAAAAAAAGGCCATAGAAACATCAGAATCATGAGAGATAACGCTGTCGTCCGTTCAACCGTACTGGACTTGAGCCCACTCGCACTTAGTGATTCAGTAGAAACTCTCAATATCTCGCAAGAAATCAACCTTAACAAGGTTGATTTCTCACCACTCTACACATGCTCGTCTTTAAGAGCGTTAACAATTTCATACCTGAAAGATGCATTAGACTTTGCAAAGCTTACTTCGCTGAAAACGCTATACATTATGAAAGCACACGACAAAATAGAAAGCTTGCACATTAGCAATGTCAGGAACTTATTACTCGCAGGTATAAAAAATAAAGACCTGACCTTTCTTCTGGCGCCAAAACTCGAAACGCTAAGGATCAGTGGAGGCAACCTGGAGTCATTCGAAGGTTTACAGACAAGTAAAATTCTTGTCGATGTTGAGATAGGTCACTGTGCCAAACTTATTGACATCAGCCAATTAAGCGAACTCACAGAGCTGAAGAAACTCTCCATAGAAAAATGCAAGCACATAAGGGATTATTCGTTTCTCTCTGGCAATAACACATTGGAAAAATTTTTTGCATCCGAACTGGATTCACTCAGTTTCATCCCAAGCCTTAAGAAAATTCAGTCCGTAAAATTCTGGGAAGTCAAAGGCGGAGATTTACAGCCGTTGTTAGATTCAAAGACGCTAAAGCGTGTTGATTTTTTCCCACAGAAGAAAAATTATACGCATACCAAAGAAGAAATTAACAATCTACTTCAACGCTAGACCCAAACATGCGACCAGACGCCTACATCTGTAGAAGATTACGAAGCCCTGCTGCCGTGGAACTGCTCACCAGAGATACCTCGCTTAACCAGATCCTTATTTTTGACAGGTGGGGTTAATGGCGCGGATACCTTCAGCTTTCAGGTCGGGATGTGATCTCTGAGCTGGCCCCATAACTGTAGGAGCTGCCGAAGGCTGCGATGCATTTCTCCCGATACACCGCGATCGCAGCCTTCGGCAGCTCCTACAGGCCCTATGTTTGCCGCGAGACAGCGTGGTATCAGGTACACCGGGGCGGCTCTCATCAAACAACACGTAACTATCTGAATTCACAAATAATCGGTGGGACCGAATTTATTCGGGAAGAGGCCATTACATCTGCCGCATTTTTATCGCCAGGAATGCCGCCTTCCCGGATGAAGTGGAGCGCCACCCCGGCCGTTCCACCAGCCCTCTGTTTGCTGTGCGACAGCGTGGTGTCAGGGACACAGGGGCGACTCCTACAGGCCTATCGTTTGATAAGCGGCTGCGGTAACACATTCATCTCAATGTCACTGGCCTGTGCAACGCTGAAGCTAGCGTATTCGCCCCCATTTTTGAGGTATGCCCCATGAGACTCGCCTCCTACAACGTCGAAAACCTGTTCAATCGCGCCAAGGCGATGAGTCTCGATGGGTGGGCGGAAGGCAAGCCAACGCTGGAGCGCTTCGCAAAACTCAATGCGCTGCTGGGACAGGAAACCTACTCCGTCGCCGACAAGACAGCCATGGTGAAATTGCTGGCCGAACTCGGGCTCAGCCGATCAGACCGCGGCCCATTCGTGATGCTTCGGCAAAACCGCGGCAACCTGGTCAAACGGCCCCGTAACAGTGAGATGACAATTGTCGCCAATGGCCGTGCGGACTGGACCGGATCGCTTGAACTGATTCAGGCCCCGGTTGACGAAGAAGCCATGCGAAATACCGCCAGAGTGATGATTGATCTGCAGGCAGACGTACTGGCAGTGATACAAGCGGAAAGCAGGCCAGCCCTTCGTGACTTCAATGCCGAAATCATCAGCGGGCTCGGCGGCGATGTGTTCAGCCATGTCATGCTGATCGACGGCAACGACGAGCGCGGCATTGATGTCGGCGTCACGACCAAGGCAGGATTCCCCATCGGCCTCATGCGCAGTCACGTTGACGACAGCGATGACGGAGGCCAGCTGATTTTTTCCAGGGATTGCCCGGAGTTTTACCTGTCCATGCCTTCCGGCGCGCGACTTGTGTTGCTCGTCAATCACCTGAAAAGCAAAGGTTACGGCAGCCTCACCGACTCCGCGAAAAGACGGCTTGCCCAGGCCAACAGAGTGAAGGAAATCTACAACTCGCTCATCGAGCAAGGCGAACAGTATGTCGCCGTGGTGGGCGACTTCAATGACACGCCAGACAGCGACGCGTTGAAACCTCTGCTCCAGGACTCGACCCTGAAGGACGCATTTACCCATGAGCATTTCAACGACGGCGGCTATCCCGGAACGTACGGCTCGTGCAACGCCTCCAACAAAATCGATTACCTGCTGCTGTCTCCGGAACTGTTCAAAAAAGTCAGCGCTGGCGGGGTTTTCCGCAAGGGCATGTGGCCAGGCTCCAGGCCTGTACGCTGGGAAACGTACCCCGAACTGACCCGCAAAGAGAATGCGGGTTCTGACCATGCGGCGGTCTGGGTTGATCTGGATATTTAATTCGAGGAGCAACGAAGCAATACCTGATCAATCAACTTTCGAGATTCAAACGCTCCGACATCTTGACCAGCGTCGCCAGGGAATCCGCACCCATTTTCCGCATCAACGCGCCGCGCCGAACCTTTACGGTTATTTCGCTTACGCCCAGCCGTGCAGCCACTTGCTTGTTGAGCAGCCCCTGAACCACCAGTTCCATGACCTCTCGCTCGCCGTCAGTCAGATTGGCGTGGCACTGCTTCAACTGATCAGTCCGGGCCGCCGCTTCACGGGTTTGCCTGTCTTGACTCAACCCTTGGCTGATGGCGTCGAGCAGATCCTGCTCACGGAACGGCTTGGTCAGAAATTCGATGGCGCCCGCCTTCATGGCTTTTACCGACATGGGGATATCGCCATGCCCGGTGATAAAAATCACCGGCAGTGAAATACACAGCCGCGCCATTTCTCGCTGGAAATCCAGCCCGCTCATCCCCGGCATACGCACATCCAGAACAAGACAAGCGGGCGCATCGGGCAATGTAGCGTCCATGAATTCGCGAGCGGAACCGAACGTCATGCACGCCAGACCGACCGACGCCATGAGGTCTTCCAGAGACTCACGCACCGAGCGGTCGTCATCGACGATGTAAACCATGTCGGCAGCGCTTTCAACGGTAATCTCAGGCATCGGGTTCTCGGGCAATAACGGGCAGCGTGAAGTGAAAAGTAGCGCCAAACGGTGAATGGGTCGAGGCCCAGATCCGGCCATCATGGGCTTCGATAATGGAACGGCTGATGGGCAAACCCATTCCCATGCCTTCTGGTCGGGTCGTGTAGAAGGCGTCGAACACCCGCTCACAATCGCGCGGCAACAGGCCGTTGCCTTGATCGGTAATCGAGAAGCGCAGTTGCTGGGGCGATTCAAGCACCACATTGCATTCCAGCGTTCGCCGCTCGGGACTTACCTGACGCATCGCATCAACCGCATTCATGGCCAGATTGAGGATGACTTGCTGAATCTGCACCTCGTCAGCCAACACGGGAGGCAAGCCTTCTTCGACTTGCACGTGCAGCGCGATCTCCTGCTCAGCCAACTCCCCGGCGATCAACCGCAGAGCCCCTTTGACCGTATCTTCGACGTTCAACCACTGCTTGGTCGGCGCCTGATGCTTCGCCAGGCTGCGCAGCCGGGCGATGATTTCACTGGCGCGATGTGTGTCTTCGATGATGCGCTCCACCGCCTGCCGGGCTTTCGGCAGGTTGGGAGGATCCGCAGCGATCCAGCGCAGACAGGCGCTACCGCTGGTGGCGGTGGCCGCCAGTGGCTGGTTCAACTCATGGGCAATCGAGGCGGCAAGCTCGCCCAGCACATTGACCCGGGCGACATGCTCCAGGTGCGCGCGGGTCTCGTGTACGGCGCGAATTGCCGCCGACAGACGCAATGCCAGCCAGGTCGTGCAGGCAATGGCCGCGAGGCTGATCAGCACATTGACCAGTCCCGACTCCGTATCGCCAAAGCGCGTGAACCGGTAACTCAGAATCGTCAGTACCATACAGACGAGGGACACCCCCGCCACCGCCCGCGCGGGCAGAAACCTGGCGGCGATCAGCACCACGATGACTTGAAAGACCCCGACCGCAATTTCAAGATCGGTGACCGTATCAATTGCAGCAATCCCCAACGCCAACGCGAACAACAGGACCAAACGAAGCGTTAATCGAGTCCGTCTCACTGGATCACCATCGCGCATTACCCCATCAGGATTGCAGACGCAGAGTGTATAGCGGCCCCCTCGCCTGTTCACTGGAAACTTCAACCCACTCAGGACGGGTTGTCCAGACTGAACTGGTCAGCCCCGTCGTCATAGGCGAAAAGTTCGGCATAGCGCCCCCACTGGGTCACGCAGTCCAGCGTAACGGCCGCATCGCTTTCGGACATGAAATCTTCCAGCTCATCACGAAAGCGTCTGGCTGGTGCCGTGCGCCCCGGACGATCATCCAGTACCCGACGGATATGGCTGACCAGCGGCACATACCTGAGCAGGTGCTGGGCAAACAACTGTTTGCGCTCATCCACGTCCGACTGAGCGTAACGTCGGCCCGCGGGCAGCAGCGTGATATCACCTTCGCGCATTTCGGCAAATCGCATCAGTTGCAGCACTTCTGCCAGAGAAAAAAGATCACCCGACGTGGAGCGCAATGCCGTGGCCAGTTCACGCAGATCGGCCTGCCCGTCATAGGGAGCATTGTCCACCGCCTCGATCAGACCCGCCAAAGCGTTGGTGGAAGTCAGAGGCAAGACCATGCCGATGCCGTTGCCTGCAAACAGGCTTTCGCGTTGTGCATGCACGGTAGTGCCGCCCGCCATGTGCACATAAATGCTTTCGACCAGCGCCTGAAAAGCAGGATCTGTACGGTTGCGCGGCTGAGCGAGATCAACCTTTACCTCGCACATGATCCGCCCCGGATTGGAGGAAAGAATCAGGATGCGATCACACATCAAGACCGCTTCTTCAATGTTGTGGGTGACCATCAGGATCGACTTGATCGGCATCCGGCCCTCGCTCCAGAGGTCGAGCAAATCCGTGCGCAGTGTTTCCGCGGTCAACACGTCCAGAGCGGAAAACGGCTCATCCATCAACAGAATATCGGGGTTGACCACCAGCGCGCGGGCCAGGCCGACACGCTGGCGCATGCCTCCGGACAACTCTTTAGGGTAGGCACTTTCAAACCCGTCGAGGCCGATCATATCGATGGCCGCCAAGGCCCGCCGACGCCGCTCGGACGCAGCCACGCTCAACGCCTCAAGGCCGATTTCCACGTTCTGCAGCACAGTCAGCCAAGGGAACAAGGCAAAGCTCTGGAACACCATCCGCACCGAGGTCGAAACACCCGGCGTATTTGCCGGGAACGCCACCACACCAGTGGTGGGCGACACCAGCCCGGCGATGGAGCGCAACAGGGTGGATTTTCCCGACCCCGAACGCCCCAGCAGCCCGATGACCTCGCCGTCGTTGAGACGCATGGCGACATCATCCAGTACCACGCGCTTGGTGCCCCCGGCCGTGCCGTAAACATGACCAAGTCCCTGCACGTCCACCAGACAACGTTTGTCGATTACTTCCATTGGAATACCCTCAATCAATTCGAAGCCGACGTTCGGCAAAACGGTACAGCGGACGCCACAGCAGGCTGTTGAAACCGACCACAAACACGGACATCACGACGATACCCAGCGCCACCCGCTGAAAATCCCCCGCCGTCGTTGCCCGAGCAATGAAAGAACCCAGCCCCGACGCATACAGATGATCGCTGCCCCACGACACCGCCTCGGCGACGATGCTGGCGTTCCAGGAGCCACCGGCAGCGGTCAAAGCGCCGGTCACGTAATAGGGAAAAACACCCGGCAGCACGACTTTGCGCCACCATTGCCAACCCCGCACACGGAACACCCGTGACGCTTCGAGCAAGTCAGTTGGCAAGGCACTGGCACCGGCGATCACGTTAAAAAGGATGTACCACTGGGTACCCAGGATCATCAGCGGCGACAGCCATACATCCGGGTTCAGCTTCAGGGCGACAATCGTGACCACGGCAAACGGGAACAGAATGTTTGCCGGGAACGCAGCCAGTAATTGCGCGACGGGTTGCAAACGTTCTGCCCAGCGCGGATTCAGACCGATCCAGACACCGACGGGCACCCAAACAAGACTGGCCAGGACGATTAGCACCGCCACGCGCGCCAGGGTGGCGAGCCCCAGACCAAACACATTGACCACCTCCTCCACGCCCAGCGTGCTGCCGATAAAGCACGCCAACTGATAGATGCCGGTCATGCACGCACTCACGACCAACGCTATCCACGCGAGATCGAGGTAACGGTGCCACCGGGCGTTGATCGTGAAGCCAATTCGCGCCAGTCGGGGCATCCGCACTGCTGGAATCCAGTCACTCACAATGCGCAGGGATGCAAACAAAAGCGGCACAAGTCGTGTGGACCTGAACAGGTCGTAGACTCGTGATCGCGGACGTTTATGTGAAGCGGTCTGTTCAAATCGAAACTTGTCCGCCCACGCCACGATCGGCCGGAAAAACAACACGTCATACAGAACGATCACACCGACCATGGCCAGCACCGCCCAACTGATTGCGGCGATATCCTTCTGCTGAATCGCGAGCGCCAGCCATGAACCGATACCCGGCAAATTGACAGTGCTGTCCCCGACCGTGATGGACTCGGAGGCCACGACGAAAAACCAGCCGCCTGACATGGACATCATCATGTTCCACACCAGCCCCGGCATCCCGAACGGCAACTCGACCTTGATGAACCGCTGCCACGGCGAGAACGAAAACTGCCGACTGACATCGTAAAGGTCGTTAGGTACGGTCCTCAGGGATTGGTAAAAACCGAAGGTCATGTTCCAGACCTGACTGGTAAAAATGGCAAACACCGCCGCGCACTCCAGCCCCCACTGGCGGCCCGGAAAAATGCTCATGAAGAACACAACCGTAAACGTCAGGAAACCCAGCACCGGCACCGACTGAAGAATATCCAGCGCCGGTAAAATAACCATCGCGGCCCTGCGGCTTTTAGCGGCTAGTGTGGCGATAACAATCGAAAACACAAACGACACAAACAACGCGGCAAACATGCGCAATGTGGTACGCAAGGTATACGAGGGCAAGTGCGCCAGATCGAGTGACACAGGCGCAGAATCAAGGACGCTGAGTGGCTGATTCATTTGTCCGGCACTGTAAAAAACAAACAGCGCCAACAAAGCGATCGCGGCGACCAGCATGCCCTCGGCGAGCAAGGATGCAGCGTGAGGTTGTGCCGGTTTGTTTACCGGGCTTCTCAGGGATAAAGGCAGGGAGAAACGCATAAAATAGCCTCTGTCGTGCGGCTCAAACGTCTGGCATCCACCTTGTCAGGTGAAGCAAACGCATGAAGCACCTCGATCCAGTCATCAGGTTTGCTTTACTGGGGTAAAGCATAAGGACTGACGTTGACCGGATCGACAGAAACTAAGGACGTTAAAGTATACGTTGGTATATCAGGGACGCGTGCTGACGACTCATGTGTCGTTAGCTGCGTAATTGCATGGGCCTGACCAGTGATCGAGTTGCCAGGCTAATACATTTGAGGCAACCTGAGTGAAAGAATCAGCACTGCCCAGGGCATGCAACACTTTCACTACAGCAGCGAAAACCAACTATTGAATTAGATTAATACCCGTTATAAAGGAGTCAACACATGACAGACGGTACTCAAGAAGTTAAATCGATTATTTTATGCGAACAATATCAATCAATAGCAGACTCTATTAAAAAAGCGACGAATATAAAAATACATGAAGACTACAACGATATTCTGGCATCAATGGATTCAAAAAAGATTTGCGCTATCAGGCTTGTCCTATGGTGAGGTAATGGAAAGCTTAAAAGACGAGCTCTCCTTATTGACATACTCAATTAACAAATTCAAAAACATACAAAAAGATATTGAACAGGACGGGTATGAGCCAAGCACGCTCATCAAGTCCCATGGCTATGCACAAGGATTTCTCCTGGCCAACCTCATGGAGTTTGAAATCGCTAAGCGAGGGCATAAAGAGCTTGAGCAATACCTTAAAGCCTCTCGCATTCCCGGCTGGAAAAATTATGCTAAAGAAGTCTTGAGCTTCATGCCTTGAGAAGCTTTTGCAGCTGAATGGCTTAATCATACTGATCCCAGCCATGCCCCATAAATCCTGAGCATGACCGATCAGCCTCGTAAAACCATTGAAGGCATTCAGCATCTGGCCCTGTCACGGGGTGGATGGTGTCTGTCCAAACTCTACAGGCAACTCAACCGGCTTGCGATTGGTAATCCCGAACGGAATATGAACCGACGGTGCCACGGCACTGGCGGACTTAAGGTGCCCGGATTGGTCATCGAAGAAGATATGTGGCTTTAAAACGGCGAGCACTTTGCCCTTCTCTATTCCGCCCAGAAAGAACGCGTCGTTGACCATCACGCCCCAGCTCTTCAGGGTATTCAGCGCGCGCTCATGTGATGGGGCGCTTCGGGCGGTAACGATGGAAACCCTGATCCGGTTTTCATAGTCAGGGTTGAGCTTTTTGTGCTCCTCCTCAACAGACTGGATCCTCGCCATCCGGACCATGAACTCTTTCAGAGGGCCAGGGTTGTGCGGCTCCATGGCGTTTTTTACTTCATGTGCATGGAATTCAACCAAGCCAGAAGATTGCATGACTGTCTCGGCCTCATCCCCCGCCAGCACCCCGTCAAAGTCGAAGGCGATGCGCAGCGTCTTGTCGTCTTCATCGTCATCAAACTGCGAATCCAGCACCTGCCCAGCCGGATGCCCGGCCTTGATCGCAGCCTCGACGTCAGCCTTGTTGCCCGACAGAAACAACGCAATGTTCAAGGCCGGAATGTATTCGTACGGGGACCGACCCTGCATGAAAATAGCGCGGGTCATGCCCAGCCCGTAATGCTCAATAGTCTTCATCACCCGCAACCCTGTGTCCGGGTCATTTCGGGATAACAGCACCACTTCGACCAGTGGATCGGACGGGTCTTCACACAAGTCATTCAGCGACAGCAAACGTTTGATGAAAGGATAAGCGATCCCTTTGGGTAACGGATTGTTCAGGTTTTTCTCCTGAAACTTCCGGTACTCCCCCTCCCCCTGGCTGCGAAACACCGCGTCCGAGTCCAGTAGATCAAATACCGCGCTAGAGGCGACACCGATGACTAAACGATTTTCCAGCTCGTAGGGCATTAGGGTTCTCTTGGTTAATTAAGTGGGTGCGACAGCAATACAGTCGAGGGCAGTGTACCGGTGATATGCCTGCTCTACGATCCGTCGTCGAGGATGCGATTGAGCAGGACTTAATCCCGGCTGCTGCAACGTGACATATCGGTCAAGCTCATTTCAATGGCTTGCCTCGTGTAGTTCATGCAGCTACCGCGTCGAAATATTCAGGCATTGCACTGCTGATTGACGGAATCAAAATACGAAACTGTGTCCGAGTTCTTTCTCCATCCACTCTAGGAAGCGCCTGACCCGAGGAAAGCTGGAGTGAGCCTTTGGAAAAACCAGATGATGGGCGGCTACCGGTGAACTCAACGCTTCAGGCGCAACCTCAACCAACGTGCCGTTGGCGATGTACTTTTGGGCCAGAAGCGCGCTTTCCAGCGCGAAACCCAAGCCGTGGCTCGCCGCTTCAAGGGTCATGTACGAGCGATCAAAACTGAGCGCATAAGGCTTCTCCGGGCGTGCCAAGCCGTGCTGCGCGAACCACTCTGGCCAGCGAAGCAAAGTTGCTTCAGAAAGGATCAGATCCTCGGCAAGAAGATCAACTGCTTTGCTGACAGGGCAGCGCGCGAGCAGCTTGGGCGAGGCCAGCACCATGAAACTCTCGTTGCGCACCGTTCGAACTTCGTAACTGGGCCAGTTTGGCAGACCGTGGCGAATATCAACGTCAATCTTGTCCTGACTGAAATGCAACGACTCGTAGGAACATGACAAATTTATTTGTATGTCGGGATTGCTCATTCGGAACGCCTCCAGACGGGGCATCAGCCAGAGCAGACCAAAGCTGGGCGACGAATGCAGTCGCAGGCAATCCAGGCTGACATCACTTGCCGCGCGTTCTGTCGCGACCTCCAGGCTCTGCAACAACCCGGAAATATCTTTCAGATACTGCTCGCCCACAGGAGTCAGCGTCACACCACGTGCGGCCCGAACGAACAGCTGTCGTCCAATCATGACCTCCAGTTTTGCCAACTGGTGGCTAACCGCTGAAGGCGTGAGATCCAGCACTTCCGCCGCACGGGCGAGATTGCCAAAGCGCGCGGTCTGCTCGAAGGCTTGAATCGCTCTCAGCGGTGGCAGATGAGATAAAGGTGGGGCGATCTGGCGCATCAACGTTTCGCCTATTGTTTTTAGTGGTCGTGGAGAAGCAGCATTCAACCATTAGTTATTTCGGATGACGAGAGGTGAATTTTATTCACCTAGCAGTGACTTTTACGTTATTGCTCGGCACACCTGCCAGGAACACTCTGAATCATCGATCACAAGATCGAACCATAAAAACAATCAGAGGTATCCCTCATGCTTCTTCAAGGCAAAGTCGCAATCATCACCGGCGCAGCATCAGAACGCGGCATTGGTCGCGCAACGGCCATCACCTTCGCTAAACATGGTGCACAGGTCGTCATTCTGGACCTTGATGAGTCGGCAGCACGTGATGCAGCCGCTGCGCTCGGTGACGGCCACCTGGGCCTGGCCGCAAACGTAGCTGACGAACATCAGGTTAAGCAGGCAGTGGCCAAGGTTCTGGAACGCTTTGGTCGAATCGACGTGCTCGTTAATAACGCCGGTATCACGCAGCCCATCAAGACACTCGATATACGCCCCTCCGATTACGACAAGGTGCTCGACGTCAGCCTGCGTGGCACGCTCCTGATGTCTCAAGCGGTCATCCCGACCATGCGCGCTCAGTCTTCGGGCAGCATTGTCTGCATGTCATCCGTCTCTGCGCAGCGCGGAGGCGGAATTTTTGGTGGTCCGCACTACAGCGCCGCCAAGGCCGGTGTACTCGGACTGGGCAAAGCGATGGCCCGTGAGTTCGGGCCAGACCAGATCCGCATCAACTCGATCGCGCCCGGACTCATTCATACCGATATCACGGGCGGACTGATGCAGGACGAACGCCGTCACGCCATCATTGATGGCATCCCGCTGGGTCGTCTTGGCGCAGCTCAGGACGTTGCCAACGCAGCGCTGTTTCTGGCCAGCGACCTGTCGTCCTATCTCACGGGTATCACGCTGGATGTCAACGGCGGCATGCTGATTCACTGAGTCGGTAGCGGCCCACCATGTTCTCGATCGACGATACGCCCTGCTTTGCGCCGGGCGGTCTATAACAACAAGAGATCAGACAATCATGATCACCACCATGACGCTCGAAGCGGCTTCGACCGCGCGTTCCAACGCTTATCGCAAAACCGCCTGGCGACTGATGCCCTTCCTGATGCTGTGCTACCTGTGCGCTTATCTGGATCGAGTCAACGTTGGCTTTGCAAAGCTTCAGATGATGAACGACCTGGCGTTCAGCGAGGCCGTCTACGGACTCGGTGCGGGTATGTTTTTTATTGGTTACTTCCTCTGCGAAGTGCCCAGCAACCTGATCCTTCATAGAGTGGGTGCACGTCGCTGGATCGCGCGCATCATGATCTCGTGGGGAATTATCTCCGCCCTGTTCGCTTTCGTCGAAACGGCCTGGCAGTTCTACACGTTGCGCTTTTTGCTGGGTATTGCAGAGGCGGGTCTGGCCCCGGGACTTCTGCTCTACCTCACTTATTGGTTCCCCTCGTACCGCCGCGCAAAAATGACTGTGCTGTGGTTCATTGCCATTCCGCTTTCGGGAATGATCGGCGGGCCTCTGTCAGGTTTGATCATGGCAAAGTTCGCCGGCTTTCATGGCTGGGCTGGCTGGCAGTGGATGTTTGTCATCGAGGCGATCCCCACCGTCATCGTAGGCCTGTTCGTACTCGGATATCTGAAGGACGGTGTACATCAGGCCACATGGCTGACCGATGATGAGAAGGCGCTCATCAACAAGGAGCTTGAGGAGGACAACAGCCGCAAAGTCACCCACGGCTCTGTTAAGGAGTTTCTGCACGATCGCAGGCTCTGGTTGCTGGCGTGCATCTACTTCTGTGTCGTCATGGGGCAGTACGCGATTACTTTCTGGCTACCGACCCTCATCAGAAATGCGGGCGTTGCTGACCCGCTACACATCGGCCTGGTCACCAGCCTGCCCTACATGTGCGCCATCGTGGTGATGCTTTTGATGGGCCGCAGCGGGGATAAACACCGTGAGCGCCGCTGGCACCTCGTCGGCCCCATGATTGCGGGTGCGCTAGGCCTTACCCTTGCAGCATTGATGGGTGGAAACCTGGTTTTTTCGGTGCTGAGCCTATGCCTCGCAGCGGCCGGCGTTCTGTCCGCGTCCTCACTTTTCTGGATGTTACCCACCACATTGCTGGGCGGTGTGTCGGCTGCGGCAGGCATCGCTGGCATCAACAGCTTCGCCAACCTCGCAGGCTTCTGCTCGCCCTACCTGATCGGCTGGATCACCACGACAACCGGCTCAAGCGCCATTGGCATGTACCTCATCACCGGAGTGCTGTGCATCGGTGCCTGTCTGGTGCTGCGCATCCCGGCCGCTCTGGTCAATCGTTGAGTCAACGGAGTATTACCATGACTGCTAATCCATCACTCGCACCGGCCACAACGCTGGTGCAGCGAGCTCATAACATCCGCCGCCATGCTCTGCGCATGGGGCAAGTCCAGGGCCAGGGCTACGTCGGCCAGGCATTGGGTGCTGCTGATCTGCTGGCCGTGTCCTACTTTCACGCGATGAACTACAAGCCTCACGATCCTGAATGGGAGCAGCGTGATCGCTTTTATCTGTCCATCGGTCACTATGCGATCGCGTTGTACGCAGCCCTCATTGAAGCTGAAATCATCCCGCTGGACGAACTTGAAACCTATGGCTCGGATGACAGCCGATTGCCGATGTCCGGCATGGCAACTTACACCCCCGGCATGGAAATCACAGGCGGTTCACTGGGTCAAGGCCTGGGTATCGCGGTAGGTGCCTGCCTTGGATTGAAACGCAAACAATCAGCATCGTTTGTTTACAACCTGCTGTCCGATGGCGAGCTGAATGAAGGCTCAACGTGGGAGGCCGTGATGTCTGCCTCCCACTGGAAGCTCGATAACCTTATTGCCATCGTCGACGTCAACAACCAGCAGGCTGACGGTCACTCCAGCGAAATCCTTGCCTTCGAACCCATTGTTGATCGCTGGCAGGCGTTCGGCTGGTTCACGCAGCGTGTGGACGGCAATGATCTGGATGCATTGGTCAAAGCCTTCGACGCGGCGCGAGCCCACACTGCCGCGCAACCCAGAGTCATCATTTGCGACACGAAAATGGGTAAAGGGGTTTCGTTTCTGGAAACCCGCGAGAAGACCCACTTTATCCGTGTGGATGAGCATGAATGGGACGTCGCCCTGAATAACCTTGAAGAAGGTAAAACAGCATGAGTATTGCCAATAACAATGCTGCCCAGACTCCGGCAGTCGCGAAGAAGAAACTCACGACCTCAGCGATGATTGCATCGATCGCCTCCGAGGGTCAGGCAACCCGATCTGCACCCTTCGGGCATGCCTTGGCGGCACTTGCCGACCAGCGTCCGGATATCGTCGGTCTCTCCGCCGACCTGTCCAAATACACCGATCTGCATATCTTCGCCAAGGCGCACCCGGATCGCTTCTACCAGATGGGCATGGCAGAACAACTGCTGATGAGCGCCGCAGCCGGCATGGCCCGTGAAGGCTTCGTTCCCTTCGCCACAACCTATGCGGTATTCGCCTCACGCCGTGCTTATGACTTCATCTGCATGGCCATCGCGGAAGAAAATCTCAATGTCAAAATCGTCTGCGGCCTGCCAGGCCTGACAACGGGTTACGGCCCTAGCCACCAGGCAACAGATGACTTGGCGATTTTTCGCGCGATGCCCAATCTGATGATCGTCGACCCCTGCGATGCTCTTGAGATCGAGCAGGCAGTCCCGGCCATTGCAGCCCACCAAGGGCCGGTCTACATGAGACTACTGCGCGGTAACGTGCCGCTGGTCCTGGACGAATACGGATATAAGTTCGAAATCGGCAAGGCCAAGACGTTGCGCACAGGTAACGACGTTCTGATCATTTCGACTGGACTGATGACCATGCGCGCTCTTGAAGCCGCCAAAGAGCTCCAGGCTGACGGCGTTGACGTTGCAGTTCTGCACGTTCCGACTATAAAACCTCTGGATGAGCAAACCATTCTTGCCGAGGCGAGAAAGCCCGGCAGACTGGTGGTAACAGCAGAAAACCACTCAATCATCGGTGGTCTGGGAGAAGCGGTAGCAACGGCGCTGCTGCGCAACGGCGTAACCCCCACGTTCAGGCAAATTGCGCTGCCCGACGCCTTCCTCGACGCGGGTGCGCTTCCGACGCTTCACGACCGATACGGCATTTCCACACACGCTGTTTGCACACAAATCAAAGGCTGGCTGTAAACGCTTCATCCCGGGGGCGCGCTGCGTCCCCGACTTGAAAAGGAGCTGAACAGTGGACACCGCCAGACTGCTGGACCCCTCGTATGAGTTCTTCCTGGATGAGCCCTCCAGTGAATGGACGCTGGACTCCCTTCCCGCCATCAGAAACCGCGTCTCTAGTGGATACAAACCAACGTCCACTGCTCGTTGCGACCAACGTTGGGCGACTGACACAGAGGGTTTACGCATTCGTTTATGCATCTACCGCCCCGACGCCACCGTGGTGAATGAAAAAATACTCCCGGCAATCCTGTATATCCATGGAGGCGGATTTGTCCTGGGCCGTCCGGAGATGGCGGACGACTATCTGGCCAACCTTGCGAACACGTTGAAAACAGTGGTGGTAGCACCTGACTACCGGCTTGCTCCCGAGCACTCATTTCCCGCCCCGCTTGAGGATTGCTATACCGCGCTAAAATGGCTGTTCAGCGAGGCATCATCCTTAGGGGTGAGCGTAAGCAGACTCGTCATCATGGGTCATAGCGCAGGGGGTGGACTCGCCGCAGCTTTAGCCTTGCTCCTGCGTGATAGAGGTCAGTATCAAGCTGCAGGCCTTATGATGATCTACCCGATGCTCGACCACCGAACCGGCTCTTCGGCAGCGACGTCGGATAATCCAACAACCGGGACACTGAGCTGGTCACGGGAAGCAAACCGGTTCTGCTGGGATTGCATGCAAGGCTCATACACGCTTGATGACGATCAAGCGCATCTGTTTTCCCCCTCTCTCGCGTCAGATCTGCAAGGACTGCCCCCAAGTTTCATAAGCGTGGGGTCTCTGGACTTATTCCTGGAGGAGGACGTGGCCTTTGCGCTTGCGCTTTCGCGATCCGGCGTTCAGACGGAAATGCATGTCTACCCGGGTGTCCCGCATATGTTCGATCAATACCCTGGCGCGATCACCCGGCAGTGCGAACGTGATGTAGAAGCAGCACTGAGGAAAATGCTGGCGCTTTGAGCGAACCGGATTGCCTGGATCAAGCTCCTGGAGCAAAACGGTATCGTTACGAGCCGCCGCTCAAACCCCCTCCCGCAACACCGCCAACCTGTTCAGTACATTCAGCACGTAACCATCCCGGATAACCGCGCCATGGTGCCCATCACAGAAACGCTCTCCCCTGAGGCACAGCGTCAGCATCGTCTGAATATCTCCCAGGCTCGCCCGAGCGATATAGGCTTCGTCCTTGAGCATGATTGCGGCACCGTGCTTCATGTAATCGATATCGGTCCAGCATTCTTTTTCCAGAATCCGGTAGAAGTCGTTGACGACATCGAAGTACGCGGGCCAACGATCCTCAAGCACATGGGTTTTTATCGCCACTCCGCGGGGATAGAGCCTGGGTCGCCAGGCCAGCAGTTCGTCCATGTCGGCGGCCTGAGGCACGGGCTCGCTGGGCGGGCGCGGCGCTGGGGCGGCACTCTCCGAAGTGGCGCGGTGCAATTCGGCTTTATGGAGGTGTGACGCTACGTATAGCTCAAACGCCTGGACCTGACCGGAGGTATAGGGATTTTTACCGTAGGACTGAACATCTTTGCTGTAGTGGAGAAAAGCTTCCGATTGCGGCCCCTCTGCAAACAGCGAAGCGATGGCCGCGCTTTGCAGCAGCCAGTAAATATCCTCCGAGCCCTCTCGCCCCTTCATGCTGGAGAGATCGAGAACACTCGAAAACAACTTCCCCGCCAATTGGCGACCTGCCTCACGAAACTCCCAACTCAAATCATGGGGTTCAGCTTGTTCAGCCTGGGCGATCCAGGCTTCGTAGCGACTGATCAGGGTGGTGTCATCCAGCGAAATCGGCGGGCAGGCGGGCGGAGTGAGTGACCGTGGTTTTGGCTCCTCATAGACCGGCAGCCAACTGAGGTTTTGGGCGACACGCGACAGCGGCTCACCTTCGTTGCGGGTCGGGGAATTCGAAGCAACCTTGGGCTTGACAGGGCTTTGCTGGGGCTCAACGGGGCTTTGTTTGTGGCCGAAGTACGCTTTCAAACGATCCAGAAGTTTCATCTATGAAATCCCACGTCAGTACAGATCCTGCACTTTAAGATTTTTGGCATCAGGTCAGTATCTGAGATACCTGCGATGTTCGGCCCGCCAGCAAATCCGATAATTGATGAGTTAGCAGCGGGATAATATTGAAAAGATTGTCCAGCGTGTCATGACGTGGAGCGAAGGTAACAGACAACTATTTTTTCATAGCCAAGGCCATAACTTGCAGGCTTCATTGAACAGTGCCATAGCGAGTGAAAAAAAAGTCAGGATCAGAATCACCATGGATATGCCGCGCCCTGTGTAAATATAACTCCACGGAACAATGTGTCGGAGCTCTTCACTGGGCAGTTTTTTCAGATAGCGATGACGGACAACAAAAAAAACCACACTGATGACTGGATAGATCAATATCACATTAAAGATCATATCCTTCCCGCCGAGGAGCACCAATAGCAAAGGGGT
Source organism: Pseudomonas syringae group sp. J309-1 (assembly GCF_032582135.1). Taxonomy (NCBI): domain Bacteria; kingdom Pseudomonadati; phylum Pseudomonadota; class Gammaproteobacteria; order Pseudomonadales; family Pseudomonadaceae; genus Pseudomonas; species Pseudomonas syringae group sp. J309-1. Next base: position 22,237 of record NZ_JAWHNU010000036.1, read on the forward strand.
CACCAGATAGGCGCAACCTACCCAGAAATCCATCTTTTTCAGAACCCTGCGTGCGTTGTCGCCTGGGCATGGCTTTGCCTTTCTTGGCCTTCTCGGTTTCCCGAGTTTTTCTGTTGTCATGTAAATACTCCTTTGCCTCCCACTCAGCCTCTGCCCGCGATACGGTGTAGTACAGTATCCCCCGGTCACCTATCGGGAAACCAGAAAGGCCGGGGATGAATTTTCGTCATCGGCGTGATGACGAGTGCCACGTAAAACCGCAAAGCTGACCGACGACCCGGAGCTGGCCAATGCTTTGGGAACCGCCTGCTACATCGGCATGCAAATCGCCCGGGGCCTGAGAATCCAGTTATCCAATGGGACGCCACCTGAAAGCTTTCCCCGCAATTAACCACCTGTTCTGGAGACAGTCCGCATGCCTGGTGATGACCTGCAACGCCTTTATAACAAAGCCTGGCTATACGCCTCTCACGCCCACTTTGGGCAGAAAATGACAGGCTCGGACCTGCCCTATACAACCCACGTGGCGATGGTTGCCAATGAACTGATTTTTGCCGCCCGGGAGTCCTCGGTCGGCGATCTGGCAATTGCCTTACCCGCTGCGTTGCTACATGACGTGCTGGAGGACACCCCCACTACGCAGGAAGCGCTGACAGACGCCTTTGGTCCAGAGGTGTATTCGACTGTCGCGAGCCTGAGTAAAAACCTGATTGTACCGTTCTCCGAAGAGCGCTACTTCCAGGGTATCGCCAGCCATTCTCGTGAAGCTGCTTCGATAAAACTGTGCGACAGAATCACCAACCTGCAGTCGGCACCCGCCACATGGGCCAAGGCCAAACGCGCTTCATATCTCGTCGAGTCCGAACAGATTCTGGCAGCGCTCGGACATGCGAGTGACTACCTCAGGCAGCGGCTCACTGACACCATGGCGCGCTATGAACAGCTTTACGTTAGTGAATTCACAGACTGAGATCATCGGGATCAACTCAGGTTTCTCTGACACCACGCTGTCGCGAAGCAAACACAGGATCTGTAGGAGCGCGCTTGCCCGCGATTTTGTCTGTCAGTCGATAAGTATATCGCCTGTGCTGACGCGATCGCGGGCAAGCGCGCTCCTACAGATCCTGTGTTTGCTGCGCGACAGTGCGGTCTCAGGGACACTGTGCGACCTCCTACAGATAAACTCATTCTTTCGTTTGAAGAGCGCGCACGACCACCTACAGAAAAGCATTTAAATCCAGTTAGTTATTTTTTTGATGAGAGCGGCATGGGATTCAACGCGCTCTTTCCAGGCCGTTTACTGACTGAGCTCTTCCTTAAGACCCTGAGCCCATTCAGTCAAGGACTGGTATGCAACACTCCGGTCGTCCCAATCGTGCCAATAATGGATGAGCTCTCCAGTACCTGAAGGCGACGCATCCACAACAACATAGTCCCCCGAGTCATTGGTCAGGAACGGTACCCAATATCGCTCCCATGGCTCACAGAACTCTTCCTCCGGGTCGAGAAAAAATTTCAATGCATCCATTATTTCACTGGCGGCGAGCAAGCGTCGGTTGTCACTTTCGCGCAGCTCCGCATTCCACTCCTGGCCGTCATGCCAGAACAACAACTGACGTAGGCCCATTGGCAAAGGCGCACCCAGCAATTGTTCTATCTGCTGGATTGAAGTCTCGCTTGCTGGAGGTAGAAGTGTCGCAAGGCTATCGGGGGGCAGCAGTTGCTCGATAGTGGTGAGGCATTCGGTAAAGGCTTGAGGTGTAGTCGGCATGACTCTTTTCCTTTCGATTAACGATGAGACGCGGCCAGAGAAGTGTGGAATTGACGTGATGAGCCATCAGCGGCCTGAGGGCTTGCTCAGCGAAATCAGCCAATTCAGCAGCCTGCTGGTCCACCAACGGCGGCGAGCCTCCCGAATTTGATCGATGTTTTCAAAGGTCAACTCCGAAGCACGCTTCTCCTTGGCTTTAATAGCCTTCAACATACGAATCGAGTTTCGGCTGACGTAGATTAGATAGAAGACACTCAGTGTTAGCACGTAAATTCCAACTACCCCATCGCTGACATGCCACGCCATCTTCATCGCAAGTGCCGATACAGCCACTATAGACGCCAGAAGGTTCCCCGCGAACTGGCTGTACTGCCCTCCTGCCACCAGTACTCTATTATCTCTGACCTCGTAACCGGCCCTGCGGTTTGGAGAACGGGTAAAATAGAAAAAACCGACTTCGACTGCGAAAAGCAAGACAGGCACCATGGCCAAAGAGATAGAATCGACGAAAGACTGTTCATAGTCGCTCCGACCCACCATATAAAAACCGCCTGCAATCATGAGGGTAAACGAAGCAAGAGACCACTTCTGAAAATGCGAGAGAAACGCAACATAACTCTCATTTATATAAATCAGATACAGGGTACGTAACAGCAGCACCAGCAAAGCAATGCCCACAACCCAGAAATACTCGGAGCTGAAAAAAAATATCGAACTGAACAGCGCTGTCAGGGCCCATATACTAGAAAGGCCCTTCTTCATTTCTTCTGGATCCATGACAACTTTCTCCACCGTTCTCAGATTAACGGTATTGAAACATGTAATTCAGGCTCAACGTCGTGAGGCCTTGCTCAGCGAAATCAGCCAATTCAGCAGCCTGCTCATCCACCAGCGACGGCGAGCCTCCCGAATTTCATCGATGTTTTCAAAGGTCAACTCCGAAGCACGCTTCTCCTTGGCTTTAATAGCCTTCAACATACGAATCGAGTTTCGGGAGATGTAGAGTAAATAAAAGACACTCAGTGTCAGCACGTAAACTGCAACGAAACCATCGCTGACCTGCCACACTATCTTAATCCCAAAAGCCGACACCAGCGCTATAGATGCGAGCACGTTCCCTACGAACTGGCTGTACTGTCCACGTTCCACCAGCACTCTATTATCTCTGACCTCGTAACCGGCCCTGCCGTTTGGAGAGCGGGTAAAGTAGAAAAACCCGACTTCGACTGCAAAGAGCAAGACAGGCACCATGGCCAAAGAGATGGAGTCAATGAAAGATTGTTCATAGTCGCCCCGCCCCACCATATACAAACAGCCTGAAATCATTATGGTAAACGATGCAAGCGAGCACTTCTGAAAGTGCGAGAGAAAAGCAACATAACTCTCGTTTATATAGATCAAATACAGGGTACGTAACAGCAGTACCAGCAGAGCAATACCCACAACCCAGAAATACCCGGAGCCGACAAAAAATATCGAACTGAACAGCGCTGTCAGGCCCCATATACTATAAAGGCCCGTCTTCATGCCTTCTGCATCCATAAGCACTTCCTCCACCCTCCCAGGCTAATGGCATTGAAACATCTGATTCGGGCTCAACGTTTTGAGGTCTTGCTCAGCGAAATCAGCCAATTCAGCAGCCTGCTCATCCACCAGCGACGGCGAGCCTCCCTGATTTCATCGATGTTTTCAAAGGTCAATTCCGAGGCGCGCTTCTCCTTGACCCTGATAGTTTTCAATACCCGAAACCAGTGTCGGCGGATATAGATTAAATAAAGGGTCAACAGTGTTAGCACGTAAACCACAAATGCCATCTCGCTGAGCTGCCACGCCATCATCATTGCAATACCCGACACCAGCACTATCGATGCCAGAAGGTTCCCCGCAAAGTGGCTGAACGGTTGGTCTATCACCACCACTTTATTGCCCCTGACCTCGTAACCGGCTTTGCCCTTTGGAGGGCGGGTAAAGTAGAAAAACAATACCTCAACCGTAAAAAGCAGCACAGGCACCAGCGCTAAAGAGATAGAGTCAATGAAGGATTGTTCATAATCGCTCCGTGCCACCAAATACAAACAACCTGAAATCATGATGGAAAACGACACAACAAAGCCCACGTGATAATGGGTGAACACAGCGACAAAACTCTCACTTATATGTATCAAGTAGATGGTACGTGCCAGCAGCACCAACAAAACCCCACCCAAAACCCAGAAATACCCGGTACCTGCAAACATGAATGCGCTGAACATTGCTGTCAGGCCGAAGACACCATAAAGGCTCTTCCTCAGGTTTTCCGGGCCCATGTCCATCAACACTTCCTCCGTCGTCATCAGGTGACGATCTTAAAACAATCTGATTCAGGCCAGGGTATGCACGCTCAACCTGAAAACGGAAGCAGTGGCCATTGCCACCGCTTCCGATACCGATACCGATACCGATACCGATCAAGCCAGAACGGGCTCTACCTGGTCGCGGTTTCCGGTTTCAGCGCCAAGCAGCACGTGCAGCGTATTGAGGAACAAGTCATGACTCAGAATGCCGGTGCATATCGTCGACAGCACGACTTTTCCATTCTCGTCTTTGATGACGACTTTCTCGGTCCAATTGCTCAGGTCAATCGTGCGCAAGGTTGACATGGGTACCTTGCTTCCCTGTACTTCAAGAAAATCTCTGGTGACGGTAATCGGCGAGGTCTTGATGTTCAGGAAGTTGCCAGACACACGCTTGCTCCAGACTTGCCCGGAGCTTATGTAGTTGAAGGTCACCGCACGCCCCGACTCGAGCGTGTCCATCACTTCAGGAAAACGAGCCCGTACATGCAACTCACGCACCAACTGTTCAAAGTCATGAAAGCCTTTCAAGGTTTCAATGACCCGATGAAAAGGCTCGCTTGCATTACGACGGTAGGCGACGTTGGTGATCATGCCGGTCATCACGGTCTGGCCGGAACCAAAGAGGTAGAGGTCCTCGATATCGGCAAACGCAGTGTACTCCCGCTCGCCCTTGATCAAACGAGCGATGCCGTGCTCAAAAACTTCGTAAACCGGCTCACGCAGTTTTTTATGCCATACGTAAATGGCAAACGTGCAAAGCCCGAAAATAGCCAACCCAGCGCTCGTTAAATTGATCAACATCTGCGGGCTTGAAAAGTTGAGTGTCATGCCACGGCTGACGGTGGTTACCGGACCATTGTTGCCAGGCGGCAGTATCGTACCCAGATACAACACGAATGCAGCCAACCCCAGCAATACGACACCGAAAACCAGGCTAAACACCAAAAACCCTTTGCCGTGGCGAAAGGTAGCGATCAATTCGCCAGTTTCTGGAGACTGAGAGGATTGCTGCATAATTCTGCTTCCCTGTATGGAGTTTGAAGAGCAAAGCTGCCCAGGCAACCTGCCACACACGTGGCGCTCATGAGAGTTTCAAATGGACCTGAACATTGCCTGAGCAATATCTGTCGGCGGTTGGAACATGGCTAAACGATATCGTTCACCAACCGGTGTTGATTTTTTAATTCAGAAGGGTTTCCGTGGACCATGGTTTATCGTACTTTCGAGTCAAAACCGCTCTCGCCGTCAGAGGCACTGGCTTAAGCGCCTGAGCAAGTGGTTTAATCCCTTATTAGCCAGGCCCGCTGGAGCTGTCAAAGCCTGGTGCGAGTTACGGATATTGAGCTGATTGCCAAGTGAGAACCTCTTTAAAAAAGGTGAGGACATAGCATTAACGACTTGAAAGAAAGATACCTGAGCCTCTACAAAGCCGACACCTCCTCTGCCGAGGATATGAGAGGGGTAGAAAATTCCCTGAGCGTGCGTTTGCCTGAAGACTTTAAAGAAATCGCAACCTTTTATACGGGTGGTTTTTTGGGGGGCATCAGTCATCACGCGATGTTTAGCGCGACTAATCCATTGAACATTGTCAGCGAGACGTTGCGCCTCAGGAAGTCGATAAATCTGGGCACGGAATACATTGTATTAGCTGAACCTGCTGAAAGCCTCATCGTCATGAATGTCTCCAAATCTCCAGTGGTGATATGGTGCGATGCCAATGACGCTGAGCATTTGGGCACAGGCGAACTTTCAACACCTCCCGACTGCTGGGAAAACTATGCCAGCTTTTTTTCCTATCTGCTGGAACGGGAAGAGTCCGAAGATTATTAATCTTTTGGCATGATCAGCGAGGAAAAAAAAATGTCTATTTTAGCTATCGTTATTGACGAACCTACTGTCAGGCCCGCCACGCTCATCAAACTTCATAAATTCTTGATGCTACCATTACAGAAGGTTAATAGCCTTTGCGGTGGTGGTCATCCTGTTCTGGAAATTGAGCTCTTTGACGGTGACCTCCAAGAGACTTCAACATTCGTCCGCGGTGTATTGAAAATAATTTCCGAAGAGAAAATCTCGGTAAAATTCTATGAGATCCCTTACGGGGAAAGGTATGCAGACAACAGAAACCTGGAAAAACGCGAGGTGACGGCAGACCTGGTCAATAGTATTCTAGCCGCCGCAGATGAAGAATTTGAGCGACAGCAAAACAGCCAATCCTGACCTGAGGATAAGACAATGATAGACTTCACACTGTTTAGCGTGCCCCTTTTATATAGCAGAAACAAAAACCTGCAATACAAAGAAAATACAATCCAGATGTCGACTGCCCTTTTAAAGTTTCTGCATGATGAGGGGGTAATAAGCACGCCTCCTTTCACAGAAAATGGCGACCTTAAAATGGATTTTTTAGTTCGTAAATCCGACGTCACTGAAGAAGGCGTCGAGCTCTTTAAAAACGTCATCCCTAAATGGTGGCAAAAAATAGACCGTGGACTTGATCGCTCAGATGTTAGTTTTCTCAAGCGAGAGCTGGATAAACTAAGAGCCTCAGAGAGCCGCTAAAAACTCTTTATGGATTTTCAAATCTGATTGAATACAGCCTTAATTGAGGTGTCCCCATATGCCAAAAGAGTTTTCCATTTTTACAGACACCGCAACCCTTTCAATATTTGATCTTGGCGCTATCAAGCATAGAGTCTCAGATGCTCCTGACTGGTGGAGCATTTTGGAGGATGAGATTCTTGAGATCAACAAAGGTAATATCGCTTTTCTGGGTTTAGGCGATGACGGTGGCTACACCATTAAAATAATGGACAGCATTGAAAATGCAGCAGACACATTGAACCTGCACTTCCCGTCGGGCAAAGTTTTTATCGGGGCTGGAGAGGACACGTCTGGAGGAGATCTTGAACCTGATGGTTCTGACGTTATCCAAGGAGAAACGTTAGACTTCGCCCCAGGCCACTACAGCATGGGCTTCGCCAGGGCGGGCAATACCATAGAACTCTGTTTCACCCTGACATCAGAAAAACACAATGCTATAAAAGAGCCTATACGGCTATAAACTGTGAAAGTGCAAGACCTGATACAAAGCGTCACCGCTCACTCAACCTGACAACCCATGCATTCAGCAATGTACCAGCGGAGTACTTATGTCTTCAGACCAGGATTTTGTTCAGGCGATCTATGACGACCTGTTCAAATACAACTTTAACCAATACCAAGTGGCTTTGAACAGCCCGCCGGATAACGGCACGGATCTCTATGCAAGGGCAAGAAATGCTCTGGCTTCACTGAATGACGCGCAAAGATCCGACGTTATAAACTTTTTGAAAGTCGTGATATCTGATAGTGCCAGCGTTATTTTAGGGACACTGGACGGCGTACATTTCCCCGACAACCTGGAGGGAGATTTTCTACTTTCTTGCGATGGCAAAGAAATCCAGGGTGATCTGATGGATGCTTTCATTGGAAAAGCACAAGACGATGGCGTTTATGAATAACATCCCGGTCCATTGACTCGCCAGAAACACTGAATGCGATCCCGAAAACTTGTCACTCGGGCTTTCAGTCTGGCGATCCCTCTGCGATGATAAATCGAACTACAATCTGGAAGTGGGTAAGCATAATGGTCACTTTTGTTTTTTTCGCAGTCGCTCTTGCTGGGTTGGCTTATCTGTCTGTCGTGATTTTCCGGGTCGTCAACGCGGATACCAAAGGCGGCATCTCAAATGTACTCACCGCGGGTACGTTATTTAAAATGTCGCTTTCATTCATGGTCTTGTGTCTGGCGTCGGGCGCTATTTATTTGGGCGGAAGCGCCAGCGGCATCAGTGGGGGCGGAGGCAACGCGGACAATCGATCAATGCTTGATACAGCCTCACAGATCAGTGAATTTTGTTTGTATGCAAGTCTGGCACTCGCTGTCATAGCACTGATCAGATATGCCAGTAAGAAGAATGTTCTATAGATACGCAGGTCAATGGGGTCGCCGCAAGCAACTCAATACCTGCGTCTCCCGTCACTCCTGTTAACTATAAATCGATTGCAAGCGCTTCAGCATTCGAACTGGGTAGATGCACCTGTACCCGCCCCCCCGATACTAAAAGACCGACAAAAAATGAGGGAGTCACCATGAGAAAAAAGCTGGCGTGTATTTCAATGGTTCTGATCTCCGTATTCCTCCCGACAGCGGCCCAGGCCGAGACGAATGACAAGTGGGTGGCTGCGTGGCTAGGCGCAGTTCAAGGGCCTTATCCGACAGGCAATCCCTCTGCGCAGCCAGACTTGAGTCTCGCCTTCCCCGCACCTGAGCAAGGTGCGCAGGATCAGACATTCCGCTTGATGGTGCGACCGGACATCTGGGGGACGCACATGCGGATACGTCTGTCCAACGTGCTGGGCACCCGCCCCGTCACCTTTGATGGCATTTACGCCGGACTACAGCAAGGCAGTTCAGCCGTATTGAAGGGCACCAATCAGCCGGTTTCTTTCGCAGGGAAGCCGAGCGTTGATATTCCCGCCGGATCATCGGCCTGGAGTGATCCCATCGCATTGCCATTTGTGAAGCCTGATGACGCCCCATTACTCAATGGGCGCAGGCTGGCAGTGAGTTTTCATATCAAAGGTCAGAGCGGGCCGATGACATGGCACGCCAAAGCGCTCAATACCTCTTATGTCAGCCAGCCGGGAGCAGGTTCTGTCGGCCAATCCGAAAGCGAAACAGCTTTCCCGTTCAGTACGACTTCTACCTACTTCCTGGATGCCGTTGACATGATGGCGCCAGCCGATACCAAGGTCGTTGTTGCCTTTGGAGACTCCATCACTGACGGCACAGGTACAACGCTGAACGGCGATGATCGGTGGTCAGACGTCCTTTCGAGAAAACTTCACGCTGTCCATGGCGACAAGGTATCGGTTGTCAATGCGGGTATTGGCGGCAATCAGGTGATTGGCCCGGCCAGCTACTCTGCGCAGACGCCCTTCTCAGGCGGCCCCTCTGCGCAAATGCGCGTCGAAAGAGACGTGATAGGTGTGTCCGGCGTTACCAGCGTTATCTGGATGGAGGGTATCAATGACTTCAGCAAAAATGGCAATGCCTCCGCCGAAGCTGTGAAGGCAGGAATGAAGGAGGTTGTGGGCCGAATCAAGTCGCAGCTTCCAGATGTCAGAGTTATTGGGGGCACGCTCACTACAGCCCTCGGCAGTACCAGCGCGGCACACGGTCACGCGGAGCAGAACGCCAAGCGGCAAGAGCTGAATGAGTTCATCCGCACATCGGGCCTGTTTGATGCTGTCGCGGACTTCGATGCAGCGACGCTCGACCCCGAGACGGGCGGCATGAAAAAGGAATATGTGGCGGACAGCACAGTGGGCGGGACCGGCGACAAATTGCATCCTAATAGAGCCGGGTATCAAGCGATGGCTGAAAAAGTAGATATTTCGCGGTTATTCAAGCCTGAGGCGAATTAAGCCTTCAGCCTTCGGCGACACGCCCCCATACATGCAAAATGCTGGATTGAAATGCATTGTCTGCAGAAGCTGCCGAAGGCTGCGATGCATTTATCCCGAGACACCGCGATCGCAGCCTTCGGCAGCTCCTACAGGTCCTATGTTTGCCGCGAGACAGCGTGGTATCAGGGACACCGGGGCGGCGCTCATCTTCCTGGCACCGGAGCCAAAAGCGAAAGTGTCCACCTATTCAAGTGGACGCCCTCGCCTTTTAAGCAGTCTTTCTTACGCAGGGAACACGAAGCTTATCGTCTCAGCGCTTATCAAACTCGATCAGAACCTTGCCGATATGCTTTGCAGCCGCAAAATAGGCATACGCCTCAGGCGCTTCGTCGAACTTGAACGTCTTGGCGACTACGGTTTGAATGCCGTTCACTTCAATGGCGCGCAGGAGCTCTTCGAACATTTTCCGGTTGCCGTTAGCGATGCCCCGGATTGTCACGTTTTTCAGGATAAGCGAGACATAGTCAGGTATTGGCGACTGCTGTCCAGGGCTTACACCGATCACAGCAATACGCCCGTTCACTGCCGCTGCCGCGATGGATTGGCCCAACGTGTCCTGACCGCCCGTCTCGATGATAATGTCGGCACCTGCGTTCCCGGTAAGCTGCATCAATTGTGCTGCCCAGTCAGTATGAGTGCGGTAATTGATGGTGATGTCCGCTCCGAGTTGGCGAACAAACTCCAACTTCTCATCGCTTGAAGAGGTCATCGCCACGCGCGCGCCCAGGACCTTGGCGATTTTTAATGCTGCCAACGCCACTCCGCCCGTGCCCAGGCAAAGAACCAGTTCGCCCGGCTTGACCTTGAATACCTCGACCAATGCATTCCATGCGGTCAGCCCGGCGGACGCGAGTGCGGCGACGTCTTTATCCATCAGCGCTTCCGGGACACGGATCAGTGCTGCGGCCGGAAGTACAACTTGTTCAGCAAGCCAGCCGTCGTGGCTGACACCGACATCATGGCTGAAAACGTCAGCGCGAAACGCCCCGTCCAGCCAGTTGGGAAAATGACCGCAGATGACTCGGTCACCTGGTTTGAATTCTTCAACGCCTTCGCCAACGGCAATGACTTCTCCCACGCCTTCGGACACAGGGATACGATCAGGCGCCTGCATGGGGCCGTACACACCCCGCAGAATCTGGACGTCTCGACTGATGAGGCTCACAAGGCGGGGAGCGATGACAACCTCGCCTGCCCCGGCCGACAATTCCGGGCGGGTAGTCGCGGTCAGCGAGTCCAGACCATTCTGAGCACCTATCTGAAAAGCTTTCATTGGGTAATTTCCTGTTTCATGAATAAGAACGTGTAAATGTGTCGATTGCAGCTGACAAGATCACGGCCGTGAAGCCGCCATGAGCGTGATGCCCTGATTGGCTGCCTCGCTTGAAGCCATACCCTTACCATCATTTGATTAATCAACTGAGTCAGAGGCTGTCTGCAACGTCGAGGCGATGAGGTCGCGTAGCCATATATGAGCAGGATCACGGTGCAGTCGTTCGGGCCACAACATGAGCATTTCAAAACCCGGAATGGCGAGTGGCGGCGCCTGGACGTGAAGTGCCGGGTCATCTCGCACCAGCCTTTCAGGCACCACTGCAACCAGGTCGCTGTGCATCAATGCCGAGACGAGCGAGTTGAAAGTGGACACTGACAATACAACGCGTCGTTCCAGACCTTTAGCGGCCAGTGCCTGGTCAGTACTCCCGACGAACCCGGCGCCATTGGGTGACATAACGGCATGTTCGAGCCCGCAGAATGCTTTGAGCGATAGCCTGGTTGCCAAAGCAGGATGATCGCGCCGTCCTGCCAGCACATAGCGTTCCTGAAACAAAGACCGCTGACGCAGCTTTGGCGGCGCGTCATCGCGCGTGTGCAGCGCCAGATCGATCTGGCCGTTCTCCATATCATTGGCAAGGGTGGCGGGATTTTTGTTCAACAGTGCCAGGCGTGTATTAGGGGCAAGGCGCCTGAGCAGTGCCAACGACGGCCAGACTAAAGCAGTCGCGGTGTAATCACTGGCAGCGACCTTCCACGTCTGACTAGACAGTGCTGGCTCAAAAGTGGCACCAGGATTCAGCGCGCCTTCCAAAGCTATCAGCGCTTCACGCAGTGGCCCGCGCAATTCACGGGCACGCTCGGTAGGCGACATCCCTCGGGGACCGGGCAGCAACAATGGGTCGTCGAGGATTTCCCGCAGTCGGCCCAGTTGCAGGCTGACGGTCGGTTGAGCGAGATTGAGCAATCGCGCTGCGCGTGTGACGTTTTGTTCAGACAACAGCGCATCCAGCGTGACCAGCAAATTAAGATCCAGACGACGCAAGGTATTGTGCATGTAAATACCATATGTTTCGGAAATTCATTTCTATCATACCGGGTTCGTCAGTACTGTGAGGCCACCATCCATACGGAGTTCCTCATGAAGCTACTGCTGATCTACGCCCATCCTGAACCTCGTTCCCTCAATGGGTCGCTCAGGGATTTCGCGATCACTCACCTGGAAAACGAAGGTCACGAGGTCAAGGTCTCGGATCTGTACGCGATGAGTTGGAAAGCGCCTCTTGATACGGACGATGCCCCGGGCTATGACGACGAAAGACCTTTCAACCCGGCAATAGAATCGCAGCGCGTATTCGCCGCGGGCACCCAACCGCTAGATATTGAGGAAGAGCAGGCCAAACTGCTGTGGGCGGACGCTGTGATCTTTCAATTCCCGTTGTGGTGGTTCTCGATGCCCGCGATCCTTAAAGGCTGGGTCGAACGCGTCTACGCCTACGGGTTTGCCTACGGTGTCGGCGAACACAGCGAAAGCCACTGGGGCGATCGTTATGGCGAAGGCAGCATGGCTGGAAAGCGGGCGATGCTGGTGGTCACCATGGGCGGGTGGGAATCCCACTACAGTGGTAGAGGGATCAACGGTGCACTGGATGACCTGCTCTTCCCTATTCAGCATGGGGTACTTTTCTACCCCGGCTTCACCGTCATGCCGCCCTTCCCAATCTATAAAACCGGCAAAATGGACGCCGCTCGGTTCGAACAGCTATGCACGGCCTATGCTGCCCGGCTGGATAACCTGTTCGTTGATCAACCTTTGCCATTTCGTCGCCAGAACGCCGGTGACTATGAAATTCCAGCGTTGACCCTCAAGCCGCATATTGCACCCGGCCGTCATGATTTAGGCATCCACATTGATGAAGACAAGACGGCTGAAGGCTAGAGATGCGCTGGCGTTGAGCGTTCTTTATCAAGCCGTGCAGGCGGCTGTAGCACCGTAGGTAATCGGCAGTAGAGTAAGTCCTTTAAGCACGGTCTTTACTCTCAACGGCCGATTACACCCAGGTGGGTGAAAGTGAAACCTTGTGGCAGCTTCAGGCCGTAGCCAAGCATTCTGTCGAAGCCCGAATGTGCGAGCCATAAAGCACCTACCGCGGCGAGATCAGGAATCGACCCTATCAAACCGGCCGCGAGCAAAGCAGCACCAGTCGCATACAAATGAAGGGAGTTATAGCAATAAGCCCCCACTCTGGGGCCCAACGCATAGCCCAGAATACTCAAGTCGGGCGTGAAAAAAATTGCCAGCAACTCCCACCATGAGAAGTCATGCCCAGTGCGCCAAAAAAGCAGTATGCAAGTGGCAAACAGGAGCCCCCCTTCTACACGTTGCCACAGAACAGTGTGCGATGCCGATGGCGCTAAATGGGACATGAAAGCTCTCCAGGGATTGAGCATTCAATTTTGTACGATACATCTGTAAAACGTAATCGTATAAGATCGCATACCAACCATACAAAAATGGATAGCCCTGTGATTCAGCACGAGCCAAGCTGGGAATGGTATCGGACCTTTCTTGCCGTACTCGAGACCGGCTCATTGTCGGCTGCAGGGCGTAACCTGGGCATCAGTCAACCCACAGCGGGCCGTCACATTGACGGCCTGGAATCTGCTCTTGGCCTGAAGCTTTTTACTCGTTCATCAGATGGATTCAGTCCCACCAGTGCCGCTTATGAAATCGCGCCTTACGCCCACAGCCTGGCAGCAATGTCGGCGGCTTTGTTGCGCAAGGCAAGTGAAGGCAACACCGATGTCCGTGGGACGGTGCGTCTGACAGTCAGCGAAGTGATCGGCGTTGAAGTCTTGCCGCCGGTTTTGTCGGCATTGCGTCACCGGCACCCTGAGCTGGTTGTAGAGATGATGCTCTCTAACCAGGTTGATGACCTTCTGCGTCGGGACGCAGACATCGCGGTTCGGATGCACAGGCCTACTCAGAATGCGCTAATCGCACGACATGTCGGTGGTATAGAGGTCGGGCTATATGCTCATCGCAGTTATCTGGCTATCCACGGTAGTCCTGATTCACTCGAAGACCTCATTAGCCATACCCTTATTGGCTTCGACCGAGAGAACGCCTTTATTCGAGGATTCCTGAAACAGTTCCCGATATTTGCGCGCGCGGGCCTGGCATTTCGTGCCGACAGTGAACTTGCACAATTGGCAGTCATGCGAGCCGGTTTCGGCATTGGCGTGTGCCAATCGACAATTGCAGCCCGCGACTCAGCGTTGACTCGAGTGCTTCCATCAGCATTTTCGGTGCAAATGGACACATGGGTGGCGATGCATGAAGACCTCCGTAACAGCGCTCGCTGCCAGGTCGTATTCAATGCCATCGCGGAAGCGTTACGCGAGCATTCGCAGAACAGCCAGATATTTCGCTGATGCTTACACATAGGGTCGCGCGGTCAGGGCACTGAATGAGCCTACTCAGCCACCGCCAATTTATAAGGAGTATCGAATGGATCTACGAACGTTACTATTAAGCGGCGACTATCAGTTCGAATGCGATCCGCCAGCTACTGAATCTTCCATCGAAGCCCTGATCGCCGCAACTCCGGTCCCGTTGCCGTGTGAGTATTTAGAGCTGCTCCGTCTGAGCGACGGCGGCGAAGCAGATATGTCGGGATATCCACGCTACGTCCGTATTTGGTCGGCGTTGAAGGCGATCGAGAACAATCGTGATTACGAGGTCGCAAAGTGGTTGCCGGGATTTATTGGATTTGGCGACAACGGTGGCCCGGATATGATCGGGTTCGATACGCGCTCAGGACCGCCCTTCCCAGTATGCTCAGTCATGTTCGCTCCGATGGAGTGGGAAAGTGCCATGGGTAGCGTACCGAGTTTCGAGATATTTATTCGGCAGTTGCTAAAGCATGGCGACGTCAACGACTAGCTTTTAGCGTTTCAAACATCGCCTCGGCGGCCAGGGTATGGACTTTGCGAGTCGGGTGCCATTCATCCCAGTAGTAATGGGTATCTGGACTTTCACACACAGGCTTGACGTCCGGATACGTAGGCTGGCATGGGGTGTCCAGATCCTTGAAATCTGCAACGGCGGGTGCAGCGCGAAGCTTGTTGCTGAAGGCCAGGTGATCAAAATAGATGATATTAACGTTTCTGGCTTTCGCTGTTTTTGCCAACACGGCTGGCAGCTTCTGCTCGAGTACTCTTTGATATCGTGCTGCATGGTTAACTTGATTACCTTGCACCACAGCCGGCACATGACTCAAATCCGTACTTCCCACAACCATTACGTGCTTCGCGCCTGCTGTAACCAATGTCTCGGTAGCGTTCTGTATGTTAGCCACGCTTTTCTGGCTGAGCACATCAACCGACTCGGGGTGCGAAAAGTCGGCCCATTCGAAAAAGTCGTTAGCTGAAACGAAAATGAAATAGAGCGCATTCGGATCAGCTTTGTGTGTAGGGGTTGCTTTCAGATGATCGTTGATTTGCCCGAAAACTCCGGTGTCACGAAACGGCTCCATCCAGGCATAGTAGTTTCCGTGACCGCTCTTGGCTCCGCCAATCGCGTAGTCGGTCAAGGGCACGTTCAAGGTATGGGCCAGACTCTCGACGGCAGTGGGACCATTGCTCCACCGCCCCTCCCAATACAAAGAGCCAGGCAGCTCTTGCGCATCTTTGACCTTCCGCATGGACAGTGTTCGAGTGAAGTTCTGACCCGCGCCATTGTCAGAGTAGCTGTCACCGAATGCATAGAGGTGGTCGAAGGTAGGAGCGCCAAAGGCAGTTGATACAGTCAGTGCCAATAGAGCGGCCAAAAAAACGCGTCGATTCATTGAAAGTCTCCCGGATCTCGCCTGAGACTACCAAATGGAACGCGTTGTCTGACGATAATTACGACCTGTTTTTACCTGACACCGTAGAGATTGACCTGTTGGCGACCCATAGCCAAATCCACCGAGCGGTAGGATTTTTTTGTGCACAGGGATCATTAGATATCTACGCCCCGCCCTCTCCGCGCACCGAACGATTCGTGCCGTATTCAGGTCTGCTTGTCATTGGGAGCTTGAATGGATGGCATTTAGATCATGGTGCTGAAAATAACAAGTATCGTCATGGCGCTATTCGCTGTCGCCATTTTGTACATGGGCGGCGCTTTGGTTGCGGCTGGAGGGAGTCCTGCCTATGCCTTGATCGGGCTCGGCGTGCTGATCACTGCAGTGTTGTTATTTCTAAAGAAAAAATCAGCACTCACGCTCTATGCACTACTGATGTGGGCGATTCTGATCTGGATCATCTACGAGGTGGGGTTCGACAAATGGCAGTGGATTCCACGTGGCGATCTGTTCGCGTTGTTGGGGTTCTGGCTTGCGTTGCCCTGCGTCGTGCGCCGTTTGTACCTCGCGCAGACGCCAGCAGAGTCACGTAGCTTTCACCCGTTCCTTGGCGGCACGGTGGCAGTGATGATCGTGATCGTTGTGGGCATCATGTTCTACGACCCCTACCCTGTTCAGGGCAAGATCACTAACCCGGTTTCCGGAAAGGCAGCCAGTGGCGCGGCAGAGGATTGGGTTGCCTACGGGGGCACCAACGACGGTCAGCGATTCTCTGCACTTGATCAAATCGACGCGGGGAATGTTAAAAAACTCACGGTCGCCTGGGAGTACCACACCGGCGACCTGCGTGATCCTGCGAAGGACGCCAGCGAATACACTTTTGAAGCCACTCCGTTAAAAGTAAACAATCGGGTTTATGTCTGCACTGCGCACAATGAGGTGCACGCGTTAAACCCCGAGACGGGAAAGCTGGAGTGGAAGTACGAGCCTCAGAAGGACCGTTCATACCTGCAGCAACATCAGACATGCCGAGGGGTCAGCTATTACGCTGCGGCGTCCTCCAGCACTCGAAACGGCGACGTATCAGTGACTAGCGCTTCGGCGCTCTGCGACAAGCGCATCATTACCGCAACAGCGGATGCGAGGCTGGTTGCACTGGACGCCGATACGGGAAAGGTTTGTAGCGACTTCGGTCATAACGGCGTGGTCAACCTGAGCGACAACATGGGCGAAATCCGCCCCCACGCTCTCATGCAAACCGCTGCTCCGCTGGTGGCCGACGACCTGATCATCGTCGGTGGTTCGGTGATGGACAATGGCTACAACGCCGGTAATCCGTCCGGCGTGATCAGGGCGTATGACGTCCTCAGCGGCAAACTGGTCTGGAATTTCGATCCTGCCACGCCTGAATCCACCCAGCCCATTGCTGCTGACCACGACTACCCACAAGACACGCCGGTGGCATGGGGCACGCTGAGTGCCGACTTGCAGAACGGCCTGGTGTACGTCCCCTTCGGCAATGCCTCTCCCGATGAACTCGGTATTCGACGCGACCCGGCCAGCAATACCGAAAAATTTCGTGACGCCTTGGTCGCTCTGGATCTGAAAACTGGCGCGTTCAAATGGAAGTTCCAGACCTCTCATAACGACTTGTGGGATCGCGATAACCCGTCGCAACCATCGCTGGTTGATCTCGGCAAGGACGGCAATAAGCTGCCCACTGTGGTGCTGCCAACGAAGGTCGGTAATATCTTCGTGCTCAACCGATTGACTGGTGAGCCGATTATTCCTATTGATCAGGCTAAGGCGTCGGCTGAAGGCGGTGTGGCCGGTGAGCGTTTCGCGACCAGTCAGCCAGTCTCCAGGCTCAACTTCATTCCTGAGCCGCTGAACGAAAAATCCATGTGGGGCCTGACACCGTTTGATCAGATGTCCTGTCGTACCAGCTTCAAGAAGCTTCGGTACGATGGCAATCCATGGACGCCGAGCACCGAATCCGGGACGCTGGTATTTCCGGGAAACATCGGCGTCTTTAACTGGGGCTCGGTGGCGATTGACCCGCAACGACAGATCCTGATTGGCGCCCCCGTGCGCCTGGCTTACAAATACACGCTGATCAAACGAACGCCGGGGACCGAAGAGAAGCGGCTGTTTAGTGCAGAAGGAAAGCCCTATTGGAATGAAAACTTCAAGGGCGACTACGCGATCAGGATTCAGCAGTTTGCCTCTGATCTGGGTATCCCCTGCATCGCTCCCCCTTGGGGCCGCATGGTTGGGGTTGATCTGAACACCGGTAAAACGGAGTGGATGCGCCGCATCGGAACGACCAAAAACCTGAATACCAGTTTCCTGCCAGGACGCTTTCCGATCGGTTTCCAAATGGGCATGGTGGCGCACGGTGGGCCACTGATCACGGCAGGAGGATTAGCGTTCCACGGCGCAACCGCAGATGGCTTCATTCGCGCCTACGACATCAATACCGGAGAAATTCTTTGGCAGACCGAATTGCCAGCGGGCGGCCAGGCGACTCCATCGACCTATATGGGAAGTGATGGCAAACAATATGTGGTCATTGCTGCTGGCGGTCACGGCTCCCTCGGTACGACAATGGGCGACAGCGTGATTGCTTTCAAGTTGAACTGATTACCAGGCGCTGAGCAGGCCTGCAGATTGCGACCTGTGGGCAACGTATAGACTTCTGTCTTGAAGGGTTTCGACAGACCTCACATGCCCATGGGGAGAGCTTTGGCTGTCACAGCTTGATTGTCTTGAGTGACATGCCTTTATTTTGAGCTAGTGAAGTTGGTTTTTATTAACTGCCAAACTATGCATTACAAGGTTCAGGTATTTCTCATCTTCTTCTGAGAAAATCTCCTCACCTTCCAGCCTATAAGCTTTGCACAGATAATCGACACCTCCAGGTTTGCCCAGTTCATGAAGTGACTGCCCTAAGCGCATCATGATGAAAGGGTTGAATGCACCTTCAGGCCCATTCATCGCGTCATGGAGGGCCTCAATGGCATGCTCATAGTCCTTCATGCCAAAAAGCGCGTCAGCGATGCCAGCTTTCAGCCAAGTGTAGGCTTCCCAAGTGTCGCAAGGAGCGGGCAATAAACTAAGTGCTTCTTCGAAAATATTCAATGCACTTGGGTATTCACCATCATCCATAAACGAGCTTCCCAACTCGCTCATTTCAGAAATTTTCTCGTACAGTTCGTCATCAAGTTCCAGCATGTTTTATACCTTTATATTCTCAAGATAGTAGTTCAGGTACTTTTTATCGAACCCCTGAAAAGCTCTTTTCTTACCCAGCTTGAAAGCGTTGTCAAAATATTCAAGGGCAAGCTCTTTTTCGCCAAGCTCATAACATATTTTTGCAAAATTTATAAAACTGCTAGTTTCTCGTGGTGGTTTGGTTTCCATTGCAATAGCGGCCCATGGCTTGGCTTCCGTATAGTTTCCCACATCGAAAAACAAGCCCGAGATACAGTCAGAAATCCAATTGGCAAGATCCCACTTCGTAGCTGGGGCAGGTAGTAAACCCCACGCTTCATTATATTTTTCAAGTGCCTTGACAAGATTGTTCTGAATTTCCAATCTATTACCAGACTCTACCAGGTCTACAATTTTCTGGGAAAGCTCACTGTTTGAAATATCCAGGTCTTCCATAAAGTCCTCAGTCACTAATTTTTCGTGTATTTTGCCGTGGCAGGACGGTATCTAAACTTGCATCGTCTCAGGTTTACCTGCCTCACGCTGCGACAAGGCGATCCACGGCTGGTTGCTGTCGGTGCTCTGCCTGCCACAGATCGTAGTCGAGCTGAAGCCCTAGCCAAAACCGGGCAGTACTCAAACCTGCACGCTCAAGACGCACAGCTAGATCGGGGCTGATGGGCGATCGCCCGTTCACTACACGAGAAAGCATTTCCCTGGAAAAATACAGACGCCTCGCCATTTCGGCGATCTTGATGTTCAGGTCCGGTAGCATGTCATGGAGCGTTTCGCCAGGATGAGGTGGGTTATGCATGGCCATCGTTGGCCCTCCTTTTCAGCCGTAGTCGGATTGATCGACCCGTTCGAGGTCCGTTTCGATCAATCTAAAAACTATCCGCCAATTATCGATTACGACCTTCGACCAAAACCCTGCCAATTGGCCTATGAGCGGGTGCAGACGGTAGCCTGGCATCTCCAGTTCATTGGGGTTCCTGGCTTCGTCCAAGGCAGCGAGCACAAAGCGCAGACGCTTTTCGTGATCGGGTCTTATGCCTTATGTCGTAGTTGTTTCGTAAAAGGCCTTTAAGGCCCTTGTCCTGAAACTTCTGATCAACGCCCAAGCTCGGAGTGTGAAAGGGTTGTTCACAGCTTGCAAGCATTAAGATGTTCGGATAACGACTGTTTGGCTCGCATGCTTAAGACGAGGGAATACGAAGCCCAAGCAATGCAGCAGATATTCGGGTTGTTCTTTAGACAAGAACCATCACCTCAGCAACGCGCAAGTAGCTGAGCGTGGCGACGTTGGGGAAGAATTGGCGTACCAGCCGCTCCGCGCCGCTCCCCAACCTGGCGCAACAGTTGCGTTGTAGTCAGCAGCAACGGATTGCCAGCCAGCACAAACCGGATGGCACGCCCTTCGTTCCACGCAAACAACGCGACCCGCGCGCTAAGCAGGGACGGATCGGGCGCGGCGCGCGGTTGTCCAGTGGGTATAAAAGAATTCAGGAAAGGTCTTACATTTTTGCTCATTGGTGATGTGATAGGCTTTCACTCGCTGCCTACAGGTCGCCAACATCTCAGGACAAGCAGCGTAGAAGCTGCTAGCCTGAGCTAAAGCGACAGTAATGACGAATAGGGATTCATCATGAGTAAAAGCATCTGGGCATCCTTCATCAACCGTCTTGCGCCTGCCCCGTCGAAAGAGCTGCTGGCCGTCGCAAATCGTCTCAACCGTATGGATGGTGAAGTCCGAGTCAGCGCGAAGGGAGCTGTCTACATGGCGACTGATTCCATCTTGCACGACCCCGACTTCCAGAAAGCCTGTAAAGAAGCCAAATCCGCCGTCTACAACCGTACTTAATAAGCAATACCTATGGGTTTTTTGCTCGTCCTGCCGATTCTGATTTGTGGCTTCATATACTGCAGAACCAATTTTTATGACCGTACGCTGATCTCAAGATTTGAAGGTCAGACCTTGTATCTGCATATTGCAATGCGCGGCATATTTATTGTATTGCCAACTCTCATTGTTTCATTCCTTATCGAATATCTCACCGACGGATTCTTTGGACTGTCAGGCTTCCTGGCAAAGCGAGGCATCACGAGCGAGCAAGATAAAGATCTGTTCTCCACTGTAATGTTTTGCGTAATAAGCTCACCCTTTCTCGCTTACTACTGCGCAAAGTCAAACTTCGAAATTACAAAACTGCGCTATAAGCTAAAGTCCGATACGCTTACAAAAGTTTTCATTTTGGAGACAATGCTACCCCTGAGCGCTCACCAGCTTTTATTACTACGATCCTTCTCGGACAAACAGCTATACATGTTTAGCATGGAGGACCGAAAGGTTTATATCGGCTGCGTTGCAAGCATCGGGAGCCTGCAAAATCAGGAATCGTACTTTGATGAAGGCTTCTCGATAATCCCGATTTTGAGCGGCTATCGTGACAAGGACAACTTGACTGCAGAGTTTACAACTCTGTATGAGAAAGTTTTTGATGAAATCCAATCAAAGCGTCTTGATGCAGCGGGGTTGCTCGATGGCACAGAGGATGCCGAAATCCGTCAAGCAGAGAAAATAGACGAAATAACAAACCTTTTTTCTATAACGCTACTTCAGAAAAACATCGTATCGATGACTCAGTTCGAAACTGACATATGGCATCAATTCAAGAAAAATGAAGTCATTATAACAAAGGGCGAAGCCACTGCTTAGCCATCTAGAACCGGCAGCTCCACAATACTGAGCTGATAGCTACCTTACCTAAAGGCGACTTTTTCGGCTTTATATTCAGACAATTCAAAGCCGTGGATTATTTCAATCCTAATCAGCATGAATCAATGGCTTGTTTGAAGGTGTATCACCCTGCAAGAACTCACTCTTAGCCTATCCGAAAACCTTGCTACCCTCCTTTCACAATTGGCCCGGCGTACCAACCGCAGCGAATCAGAAATCATTACTGAAGCTCTACGCTGGTACATGGACCGAGATGAAGAGCAAATCGCTGAACTGCATCGCGCAGTGCAGGAAGCTGGCGCTGCTGATTTTGCCAGCGATGCCGAGGTGCAAGTAGTGTTCGGGAGAACACTATCCTGGCACTCAGCAGCCATTGCGGAAGGGCTTCCGACATCAATGCTGGCAGACACACTAATCTGGAAACGATAAAGGCTCGTTGGGCCAGCTGCATCGCCAGAACACTTGGGCTGGCCATACTTTTTTCAATCAGCTGGGCCGGCTTGTCAGCAGTGACCGCGCCACCTCGCAGTCGCGGCAACCGTAAACTTTGCGAACGTGTTTGATCACACGGATCTGCATCGGCACGATTTCGAGCTGCTCGCTGACTTCTTCGCCAATAGTGTGTTTGCGGCAACCGCACACGTGTGTCAGCTCATGTTCGGGAAGTTCGTGGATGATCTTGATGCGCGGTAGATCGGCAGGCAGTGGCTTGCGTTTACCGCGGCGCTTGATTGGTGCAACGACTTCTACATCTGAAGCTTCGGCCACAGGCTCGACGACGCTTTCGACTTCATTGAAGAGGACCAGTTGCGGCGTCTCTACATCGCCTGTTTGCTCGGACTTACGTCCGAACAGACGCTGAAGCAGGAGGGCATTCTGTTCTTCCAGGAGTGCTAATCGAACGATTGAAGGCACAGCGGCGTGATAGAGGTATCCGAGGGCCGTACCTGATTGTCACTGAAGGAGGCTACGCGTTTCAGCTCCAATGCTGCGTCGACGCTTCGACGATGCCCGTCAAAAAGCGGCTGACCAAGCCATCAAGGATCTGGATCGGGAACTGGCTGAAAGCATCAGGTAATTCCAATTCAGGGACATCCGGCCGAAAGCAGCGAGTGAAATTGACGATCTGGGAGACGCCAGCAGGCTACTTGGCCACACGGATAAGCGGATAACCGAGACCGTTTATAGGCGTGTAGGGGAAGTAGTGAAACCGACTCGGTAGGCTCTCAAAAGCAAAGAGTTGCGGACGCCTGCGAGAGTTGCGGACGTATCGACGACTTTAACGGCCTTGCGCCACCAAACCCCACAAACGAAAAAGCCCTGAATAATCAGGGCTTTGACGTATCTAAAATGGCGGAAGCATAGAGATTCGAACTCTAGGACCTGTTACAGTCGGCAGTTTTCAAGACTGCTGCCTTAAACCACTCGGCCATACTTCCGTTTGCATTGCGGGCGCCATAATACCGGAATGAAACACGCTGTCAAACTCTCTGGGTGGCTGATTTCAAGTCGTCTGTTATGATCTTTGCAACTTCACATTTCAACCACCAGGAGCTTCGCCATGCGCGAACAGGATTACGCAGTTAATAACGGCGTGCAGGCCGATCAGCTAGAGGTTAGCCGCGTCCTGCGCAACACATACGGCCTTCTGGCTCTGACCCTCGCTTTCAGCGGTGTCATGGCTTTTGTCGCGCAGCAGATGCGCGTTGGCTACCCAAACATTTTCGTGGTGCTGATCGGTTTCTACGGGCTGTTCTTCCTCACCAATAAACTGCGCGATTCGGCGTGGGGCTTGGTGTCGGCGTTCGCGTTGACCGGTTTCATGGGTTTCCTGCTGGGCCCGATCCTCAACCGCTACCTGGGTATGCAGGGCGGCGCTGAAGTGGTCAGCTCGGCATTCGCCATGACGGCATTGGTGTTCGGTGGTCTGTCGGCTTACGTGCTGATTACCCGCAAGGACATGAGCTTCCTCGGTGGCTTCATCACCGCTGGCTTCTTTGTTCTGCTGGCAGCGGTACTGGCGAGCATGTTCTTCCAGATCAGCGGCCTGCAGTTGGCGATCAGCGCTGGCTTCGTGCTGTTCTCGTCGGTCTGCATTCTGTTCCAGACCAGCGCGATCATTCACGGTGGCGAGCGTAACTACATCATGGCGACCATCAGCCTGTATGTATCGATCTACAACCTGTTTGTCAGCCTGTTGCAGATCTTCGGTATCATGAGCCGCGACGACTAATGAGTCGCCCTGCTTCAACAAAAAGCCCGCCTAGCGGGCTTTTTGCTGTCTAGTGCCCGTGAATTCTTTATCATTGGTCAAGTTTTCTGCTCAGAGCCTGTCATGAAGTTCGCGATCAATCTGTTCAGCGCAGCCCATGCGCCCTCCTCGCGCCGCGCCCTGCTGTTTGCGCAGGCGGCGCTGGCCGGGGGGCATGAGATTGTGCGGTTGTTCTTCTATCAGGACGGCGTTCACAGTGCTTCGGCCAATGTCGTCACGCCTCAGGACGAACAGGACCTGCCCTCGCAATGGCGCGAGTTCATCACCCAGCATCAACTTGACGGTGTGGTGTGCATCGCGGCTGCCTTGCGCCGTGGCGTGCTCAATGCCGAAGAGGCGCAGCGCTATCAGCGGCCCGCGGCCAATCTGCTCGCCCCGTGGGAATTATCCGGGTTGGGCCAGTTACACGACGCGGCGCAAACCGCTGATCGAGTGATCTGTTTCGGAGGGCCTTGAAGTGGCTAAATCAATGTTGATCATCAGCCGCCAGGCACCTTGGTCCGGACCGGGCGCACGCGAGGCGCTGGATATCGTATTGGCCGGTGGCGCTTATGATTTGCCCGTGGGCCTGTTGTTTCTGGACGATGGCGTCTTTCAGTTATTGCCGGAGCAGAACGCCAAGGCCCTGCAACAGAAAGACCTGACCGCCAACCTCAAGGCGCTTTCGATGTTTGGCGTGGAAGATATCTACGCCTGCGGCACGAGCCTTGCCGAGCGCGGCATCCTGCAGGAAGCGGTGGATGAGGACATTATTCAGTTGCCGCAATCTGTAGAAATCGCCGCACTCATTGACCGCTACGATCACGTGATCACAATCTGATGTCGACTTTGCACGTTTTATCTCATTCGCCCTTCACCGACAGCCGCCTGACCAGTTGCCTGCGTCTGCTCGGCGCGGCTGACGGCGTGCTGCTGTGCGGCGACGCCACTTACGCGTTAGCGGACTCAACAGCGCCGCTTGAGGCGCTGCAGGCGCTAAGCGCTAACCAGGTATTTGTGCTTGAAGAGGATATTCAGGCGCGGAGCATGGCGGCGCCAGCCTGGGTGCGAGTCGTCGACTACCCAGGCTTCGTCGAACTCTCGATTCGCTTCGATAAGGTCAACACGTGGCTATGAACGAGTTGAACGTGTCGGGGCAAAGCATTGCGCTGGATAAAGACGGGTTTCTGCAAAACCTTGATGACTGGTCGATGGATGTTGCCAATGCGCTATCCGGCCGGGAAGGTATTGAACTGAGTCCCGAGCATGTCGAAGTGCTGCTTTTGCTGCGAGATTTCTACAGCGAATTCCAGCTGTCACCCGCGACCCGGCCGTTGATCAAGTACACCGCCCTGAAGCTCGGTCCGGAAAAAGGCAACAGCATGCACCTTAACCGCCTGTTCAACGGCACTCCCGCCAAACTCGCCGCCAAACTGGCGGGCCTGCCAAAGCCGACTAATTGCATATGAACGACTACGCCCCGCTCGTCCTTGAAACACCCGCCGAACATCCGTTCGCCCAATTCGTCCGTATCCTGGGCAAAGGCAAACGTGGAGCCCGCAATCTGACCCGCGAAGAAGCACGGGAAGCCATGGGCATGCTCATTGACGAAAAGGTCGAAGAAAGCCAGTTAGGTGCTTTTCTGATGCTGCTGCGGCATAAGGAAGAAAGCCCGGAGGAACTGGCGGGCTTCACTGAGGCATTGCGCGAACGGTTGAACGCCCCGCCACTTCAGGTCGATATTGACTGGCCCACTTATGCGGGCAAGAAGCGCCATTTACCCTGGTACCTGCTGGCAGCCAAATGCCTGGCTGAGAATGGGGTGCGGGTCTTCATGCATGGCGGCGGCGCGCATACTGCCGGGCGCTTGTACACCGAACAGCTGCTGGGTCTGCTGGGCATTCCGCTGTGCCGTAACTGGCACGCGGTGGACGAGGCGCTGCAACAGCATAATCTGGCGTTCTTTCCGCTGGGCGACTGGGCTCCGCAATTACAACGCATGATTGATCTGCGTAACACCCTGGGGTTGCGTTCGCCGATTCACTCTTTGGCTCGTATCCTCAATCCGCTCAACGCACGGTGCGGCCTGCAAAGCATTTTCCACCCGGGCTACCAAAGCGTTCATCGTGACGCCAGCGGCTTGCTGGGCAATCACACCATCGTTATCAAAGGCGATGGCGGCGAAGTGGAAATCAATCCCGACACTATCAGCCATCTCTATGGCACCACCGACGGTCAGCCATGGGATGAAGAATGGCCTGCCCTTTCGGACCGTCGACATGTAAAACCGGCGACTCTCGATCCGCAGCAGCTCGTGGCATTGTGGAGAGGTGAAATCGAAGACAGCTATCCGCAACTGGCATTGATTTCGACGATGGCGCTGGCCCTGCGTGGCTTGGGATTGCCCCGCCCAGAGGCATTTGCACAGGCTGAAGTGTTCTGGAAAAACCGGAATACATCAATTTAACCGATCATTACTCCCGATCCTTTGCGTTATTTGTTCGAACGAATCGGCCTAGACTCTCCTCCAACGCTTTAAGCACATCATTTTGGAGTTTGATATGGGCCTTCTCGTCGAAGGACGCTGGCAAGACCAGTGGTACGAAAGTAGCAAAGATGGCGCGTTTCAGCGCGAGCAGGCGCAACGCCGCAACTGGATCACTAAAGACGGTCAACCAGGACCGTCAGGTGAAGGCGGTTTCAAGGCCGAAGCCGGGCGCTATCATTTGTACGTATCCCTGGCCTGTCCCTGGGCTCACCGCACGCTGATTTATCGCAAGCTGAAAGGGCTGGAAAGCCTGATCGACGTTTCGGTGGTCAGTTGGCTGATGCGTGAACACGGCTGGACCTTCGATTCCGAAAAAGGCTCGACCGGCGATGCACTCGACAATCATGAATTCCTCTATCAGCGCTACCTGGCTGACACCGCCGACTACACCGGCCGGGTCACTGTCCCGCTGCTGTGGGACAAAAAACTGCAGCGCATTGTCAGCAACGAGTCAGCGGAAATCATCCGCATGTTCAACAGTGCCTTTGACGACCTGACCGGTAATCGTCTGGACCTGTATCCAGACGCTCTGCAGTCGCCAATCAATGAGCTGAACGACCGTATTTATCCAGCAGTGAACAACGGCGTGTACCGTGCGGGCTTTGCCACCTCTCAAGGTGCTTATGAAGAGGCATTCGATGATGTCTTCGCCGAACTCGACGCGTTAGAAAAGCTGCTGGGCGAGAAGCGCTATCTGGCGGGTGAATACCTGACTGAAGCAGACGTGCGCTTGTTTACCACCATCGTGCGCTTCGATCCGGTGTATCACGGGCACTTCAAGTGCAACCTGCGACGGATTTCGGACTATCCGAACCTTAGCAACTGGATGCTGGAGTTGTATCAGTGGCCGGGCATCACCGAAACGGTGGACTTCACGCATATCAAGCATCACTACTACGAAAGCCACGGCACCATCAATCCGACAGCTGTTGTGCCTAAAGGCCCGCAGCAGGATCTGGGCAGAGCACATGATCGTGAGCGACTGACGGGACGTGGGATCTGGAACAAGACAGGCGTGTGACCTTGGCACTGTCTCAACGCTATGACAGGTAGGAGGCAACTTGTTGGCGAGGGGTTTGCGCGGTGAATCAGGCCTCACGCCTCGCGAACAAGTTCGCTCCTACCAGTTAGCGCCGTGCTCAGATGCATTAGACCGTAGCCTGAGCACCTTCAAACCAGGCAAGTTTCTCGCGCAGCTTGACCACTTCACCCACGATCACCAATGTCGGCGCATGGACTTCATGCTCCGCCACCATTCGTGGCAAATCGGCCAAGGTGCCTGTAAACACCCGCTGACTGGAGGTGGTGCCCTGCTGAATTAAAGCTGCCGGCGTATCAGCGGATCGACCGTGCTTGATCAGTTGCTCGCAGATGATCGGCAGACCGATCAGGCCCATGTAAAACACCAGGGTCTGTGCAGGCGCTACCAGATCGCTCCACGGCAAATCACTGGTACCGTTTTTCAAGTGCCCGGTGATGAAACGTACTGATTGCGCATGGTCACGGTGAGTCAGCGGAATACCGGCATACGCCGCGCAACCGCTGGCTGCCGTGATACCTGGTACGACCTGAAAGGGAATGCCGTGAGCGGCCAGTTCTTCGATCTCTTCACCGCCACGGCCGAAGATGAACGGATCACCGCCCTTCAACCGCAGAACGCGCTTGCCCTGCTTGGCCAGATCAACCAGTTGCTTGTTGATCTCGTCTTGCGGCACTGCGTGCTCCGCGCGGCGCTTGCCCACATAGACACGCTCGGCATCGCGTCGGCACAAATCCAGAATTGCCGGGGCCACAAGGCGGTCATACAGCACCACATCGGCCTGCTGCATGAGCCGTAGCGCACGGAAGGTCAGCAAGTCAGGATCACCCGGACCTGCACCTACCAGATAAACTTCACCGGGAGCATGCGGCGCATCGCCTGCAATCTTGGCGATCAGCAGACGCTCGGCTTCAGCGCCCTGCCCGGCCAGTTGCCGGTCAGCAATCGGGCCCTGGAAAACCTCTTCCCAGAAGGCGCGACGCTGAGTGACGTCCGGAAACAGATTCTTCACCTGACTACGGAAACGCGCCGCCAGCCCAGCAAGCTGGCCATAAGTCGACGGAATCCAGGTTTCCAGCTTGGCACGAATCAAACGCGCCAGCACCGGAGCGTCGCCGCCGCTGGAAACCGCGATGACCAGAGGCGAGCGATCCACGATGGCAGGGAAGATCACGCTGCACAGAGCAGGCGCATCCACCACGTTGACCGGTACACAACGCCGCTTGGCATCCTGAGACACCTGAGCGTTGAGAGGCTCGTCATCGGTGGCAGCAATGATCAGCACACAACCGTCCAGATCACTGACGTTGTAGCCACGCAGAATCAGATGCCCGCCACTTTTCTCAACCAGCTCACGCAGTTGTGGCTCGATCTCTGGCGCGACTACTCGAATGACAGCACCGGCCTCGGCAATGAGGCGGGATTTGCGCAATGCAATCTCGCCACCGCCCACGACCAGCACTTGGCTGCCACGCAGGTTATGGAACAGCGGCAGAAATTCCATCTAGCCGATGACCTCAAGGCCGCCCATGTAAGGTTTGAGCACGTCCGGCACACGGATCGAACCGTCAGCCTGCTGGTAGTTTTCCAGCACAGCAACCAGAGTACGGCCAACTGCCAGACCCGAACCGTTCAGGGTATGAACCAGTTCTGGTTTGCCGGTTTCCGGGTTGCGCCAGCGAGCCTGCATGCGACGCGCCTGGAAGTCACCGCAGTTGGAGCACGACGAAATCTCGCGGAATTTATCCTGGCTAGGAATCCAGACTTCCAGGTCGTAGGTTTTCACAGCGCTGAAACCCATGTCGCCGGTGCACAGCGCCAGCACGCGATAAGGCAGCTCCAGCAACTGCAGAACGCGCTCAGCGTTTGCAGTCAGGCCTTCCAGGGCTTCCATGGATTTTTCAGGCTCGACGATCTGCACCATCTCGACCTTGTCGAACTGGTGCTGACGGATCATGCCGCGGGTATCACGACCCGATGCGCCCGCTTCACTACGGAAGCAAGGCGTATGAGCCACGAACTTCAAAGGCATCTGTTTGGCGTCGAGGATTTCGCCGGCCACGATGTTGGTCAGCGACACTTCCGCAGTCGGGATCAGGTACAGATCCGCCTCGCCTTCGCGGGATATCTTGAACAGGTCTTCTTCGAACTTCGGCAGTTGACCGGTACCCTGCAACGCAGGCGCTTGAACCAGATAAGGCGTGTAGGCCTCTTCGTAGCCATGTTCGTTGATGTGCAGGTTGATCATGAACTGTGCCAGCGCACGATGCAGGCGGGCAATCGGGCCACGCAGCAAAGCGAAACGTGCACCGGACAATTTGGCGGCCGTTTCAAAATCCAGCCAGCCGTATTTCTCGCCCAGCGCAACGTGATCCTGAACCTGAAAGTCAAACGAGGCTGGCGTGCCCCAGGTGCGGACTTCAACGTTTTCGTCTTCGTCAGCGCCCACCGGTACCGACTCGTGAGGCAGGTTCGGCATGCTCAGGAGCATGGCGTCCAGCTCGGCCTGAATACCATCCAGCTCTTTCTTGCCGGTGTTGAGCTCTTCGGCCATGCGGTCGATGTCGGCCATCAGCGGTGCGATGTCTTCACCGCGTTGCTTGGCCTGACCGATGGATTTGGAACGGGAATTACGCTCGGCCTGAAGCTGTTCAGTGCGGGTCTGAACGGTCTTGCGCTGGGCTTCCAGCGCTTCGATGCGGGCAACGTCCAGTGTAAAGCCACGGGAAGCCAGGCGATCCGCTACGTCCTGAAGTTGGGTACGTAACAGTTTGGAATCGAGCATATCGTTCTCTCGTTTATCAAAGTCTGGTAAGGGACAGGCCAACCCATGTCGCGAGCAGCCCGCCGAACACGCTGATACCGGCATAGCCAAGGGCCAACGGCATTTGCCCGCTTTCAAGCAGGCGCAGCGTATCCAGTGAAAAGGATGAAAAGGTCGTAAGACCGCCAACAAAGCCGACGATAAGGCCGGCGCGAATCTCTATCGGTACTTCCGGGCGCAACAGGAACAGGCCATAAAGCACACCGATAATCAGGCAACCGACGATGTTCACCGCCAGGGTTGCCGCGTAAAAATGCTTTGGCCAGTTCGCGCTGACCCACGTGCCAGCAGCGAAGCGCAATAATGTACCAGCGATACCGGCAATCGACACCGCAAGAATGGTTTTGAGCACTACTTTCTCCGCTGACGAGGGCTGGAAGCATCGAGAGCAGCCAGATGCTTGAGCTTTTCGCCGATTTTCAGCTCAAGACCACGGGGCACCGGCTGGTAATACTGACGCGGTTCGAGGTCGTCAGGGAAGTAATCCTCACCCGCGGCGTAAGCATCCGGCTCGTCATGGGCATACCGGTACTCTTCACCATAACCCAGCTGCTTCATGAGCTTGGTCGGCGCGTTGCGCAAATGCAGCGGCACTTCCAGCGAGCCGTGTTCAGTGGCTTCGCGCATTGCAGCCTTGAATCCCATGTACACCGCGTTGCTTTTAGGCGCGCAAGCCAGATAAACAATCGCCTGAGCAACGGCCAGCTCACCCTCCGGACTGCCCAGTCGCTCCTGAACATCCCACGCCGACATGCATAACGGCAACGCACGGGGATCGGCATTGCCGATGTCTTCACTGGCCATACGGACCACGCGTCGCGCCAGATACAGCGGGTCGCAGCCACCATCGATCATGCGCGCAAACCAATACAACGCCGCATCCGGGTTGGAACCGCGAATGGATTTATGAAGGGCGGAAATCTGGTCGTAGAACGCTTCGCCACCTTTGTCAAAACGCCGACGGCTGTCGCCCATCAGGCTTTGAAGTAGCTCCAGGCTGATTTCCGAGCCATCTTCAGCAAGGTCCGACGCGTTTTCCAGCAGATTCAGCATGCGCCGACCGTCACCGTCGGCAGCGGCCATGAGCATGGCAAAACCTTCATCGCTCAGACTCAACTGATGCTTGCCCAGCCCGCGCTCTTCGGTCAGCGCGCGATTGACCAGCTTGCGCAGCGCGGCTTCATCAAGGCTCTTGAGGACATACACCCGGGCCCGGGACAGCAGCGCGTTGTTGAGTTCAAACGAAGGGTTTTCGGTGGTCGCGCCAATAAAGATCAGCGTGCCGTCTTCGACATAAGGCAGAAAGGCATCCTGCTGGGACTTGTTGAAGCGGTGTACTTCATCGACAAACAAGATAGTGCGACGGCCGTATTGCCCGGCCTGCTGCTTGGCAACTTCTACCGCCTGGCGAATCTCTTTGACCCCGGCCAGTACCGCAGAAACCGTCTCAAAGTGCGCATCCGAGACTTTCGCCAGGAGCCGGGCCAGCGTGGTTTTACCCACACCGGGCGGCCCCCAGAAAATCATCGAATGCAGAGCACCCTGCTCAAGCGCCTCGCGCAAAGGCTTGCCGTGAGCCAGCAAATGCTCCTGACCGACGTAATCATCCAGATTGGTCGCACGCAAACGCGCGGCCAATGGTTGTGCAATCGGTTCACTTCGAAACAGGTCCATGGACAACCGTTAAAACCTCTTATTCCTGAATGACGTCAGCGCCTTTCGGAATCTGGAACTGGAATTTGCTCGCCGGGATCGCCTCATTGGCTTTCACGCCGGTGAACAGGATATTGGTGCGTTGGCCGACGCTGTCAATTAGCTGCATGTCATTGATCATGCCGTTACGGAACGACAGACGCAGGCTGTCGAACAGGGTGTCCTTGGTTTTAGGCTTGAGCGTGAAATCGATCACGCCGCCTGCTTCCTTGGCGGTGATATCAAAACTTTCGCTGATCTTCGACACATCACCGGACAACAACAGTGCCGGCGTCTGAGTCAGTCGCTGGTCGAGGGTCTTGATGGTGACCTGCTCCAGGTCCGGATCCCACAGGGAAACCTTCTTGCCGTCAGAAACCATCAATTGCTCTTGCGGCGCATCGGTGTGCCAGTTGAACAGGCCAGGACGCTGCAGGGCCATTTCACCCGAAGTTTCCTGCAACTGGGTGCCGCCGCCGTCCAGGGTCAACTGGGAAAAACGCGCAGTCAGGGTTTTGGACGTCTCCAGCAACTGAGTCAGACGAGCGACGTCTTTGCTGTCGGCGTGCGCCGGAATCGCGGAGAAAGTCAGTGCAGTTACCAACAACATGCGGAAAAGACGCATGGGAGTCCTCATTGAGTTCGGTGGAGTCTCGCCAGCTATTGATCGCTGGCGAGGCATTTATGGAAGTGCGCGATCAGTCGCGCATCGGGGCCGGCGCAATTACTTCACGCGAGCCATTGGTATTCATGGAGGTCACGACGCCAGCCATTTCCATGGCCTCGATCATCCGGGCAGCACGGTTGTAGCCAATTTTCAGCTTGCGCTGTACCGCGGAAATCGAAGCCCGGCGGCTTTCCAGCACGAACTTGACCGCCTCGTCATAGAGCGCATCGCTTTCGCTGTCTTCGCCGCCCTCGCCACTGCCGCCGTCGAACCCGCTACCGGCCTCCTCGACACCGGCCAGAATATCGTCGTTGTAATCCGGCGTGCCACGCAGCTTCCAGGCCTCAACCACGCGGTGTACTTCCTCATCGGAAACAAATGCACCGTGAACACGAATCGGCAGGCTGGTACCAGGAGGCATGTACAGCATGTCACCGTGACCCAGCAATTGCTCGGCACCGCCCTGGTCGATGATGGTTCGCGAGTCGATCTTGCTCGACACCTGAAACGCCATACGCGTCGGGATGTTGGCCTTGATCAGACCGGTAATCACGTCAACCGATGGACGCTGGGTCGCGAGAATCAGGTGGATACCCGCCGCACGAGCCTTCTGGGCAATACGCGCAATCAGCTCTTCGACCTTCTTGCCGACGATCATCATCATGTCGGCGAACTCGTCCACCACCACAACGATAGTCGGCAGCTTGGTCAGCAGCGGCGCTTCATCATGAATACTTTCGCGCTTGTAGAGCGGATCCGCCAGCGGCGTGCCTGCGTCCTGAGCTTCCTTGACCTTCTGGTTAAAGCCGGACAGGTTACGCACGCCCATCTTCGCCATCAGCTTGTAGCGCCGCTCCATCTCGGCAACGCTCCAGCGCAAGGCATTGGCGGCGTCTTTCATGTCGGTGACGACCGGGCAAAGCAGATGGGGAATGCCTTCGTAGATCGACAGCTCAAGCATTTTCGGGTCGATCATGATCAGCTTGGCGTCTTCCGGGCCAGACTTGAACAGAATCGACAGGATCATGGCGTTTACACCCACCGACTTACCGGAACCGGTCGTACCGGCCACCAGCAAGTGAGGCATCTTCGCCAGGTCGGTGATGACCGGCTTACCGCCGATGTCATGACCCAGTGCCAGCGTGACCGGCGACTTGGCGTTGTCGTACTCAGGGGTCGAAAGGACCTCGGAGAAACGCACGATCTGCCGGTCTTCGTTGGGAATCTCGATACCGACTGTGGTCTTGCCTGGAATGACTTCAACCACACGAACGCTGGTCACGGCCAGGGAACGCGCGAGGTCTTTGGCGAGGTTGGCAATACGGCTGACCTTGACGCCTGCTGCTGGCTGGATCTCGTATCGGGTAATCACCGGACCCGGATGAATGGAATCCACCGACACTTCGACGCCAAACTCCTTGAGCTTGATTTCCAGCAAGTGGCCAACGGCGGCGAGAGACTCAGGAGAATAATTGAGCTGCTTCTTTTCCGCCGGATCAAGGATCGAGATCGGAGGCAAGGTGCCTTCTACGGCGCTATCAACAAACAACGGTGCCTGTTTTTCCTTCAGTACACGCTTGCTTGGCTCCGGTGCCTTGGCAGGAGCAGGCGCAATGACGGCCGGAATATGGGTTTCACGAGCGGCCATATGCGTGCTCAAGGCCTTCTCGCGCTCGATCAGACGTTCTTTGGCCTTGGCCTGCTCACGACGATCAGAGGTAGCAGGCGCTACTACTTCGTTGACGCGGTCATCCACTTCACGCAGTTGTGCAACCATCTGCTTGCGTTCATTACGCGCCGCCCACCAGTTGTTCACCGCGTCGTAAAACAGTTCGAACAGATCAAGGGTGATCTTGCCGGTCACATCCATGACCTTGAACCACGACAGATCGGTAAACACGGTAAGGCCAAACAGGAACAAGGCGATGAATAACAGCGTACTGCCCTGAATATTCAGGGCCTTCTTGGCCATGTCACCGAGAATCTCGCCCAGCACACCACCTGCCGAGCCCGGGAAACCTGCCGCAAAATGGAAGTGAATATGCGCCAGCGCAGCACCAGCAAGCACCAGAAACACCAGACCGATAAGCCGCCACGAAAAAAGCCAGCCGCTCCACTGCCACGGCTCATGGCGATGACGGAACACCTGCCAGGCCTTGACGGCCAGCAACAGCGGGAAAATGTAGGCAAAGTAGCCCAGCACCATGAACAGGATATCGGCACAGAAGGCGCCAGCACGGCCAGCCGCGTTCTGAACCTCCACCGAGCTGCTGGTATGACTCCAGCCCGGGTCGTTCTGGTCATAGGTCAGCAACGCCATCATCAAATACAGGCACAGCGCGCCAAAGGCGATCAATGCACCTTCCTTGAGCCGGTAGTGCAATTGCTGCCGCCAGAGCGGAACGGGGCTGGGTACTGCGGTGGATTTCTTCAAAACGCTTTTATTCCTGCGCTAGAGCGCGAACATCTGGTGATTGACTACCAACGACTGAATCTGCAAAACAATTTGCCATGCCATACAGCTTGAACGGCAGCTTGCAAAGCGCGCATTGTACGGATTTGTACGCCTGATGCCACGGTAGCATCCTGCCTTGTAAACGGCGTTCTGGCCGGGTAGTTTCGGATTGTGCTGTCGGACGAAGCCAGCCTTGGCTGATGGTCAAACGCCCGTTGCTCGCCAAACATTAGTCTGGCGTGGACATGGCCCATCTTCAAGCCCCGCCGCAAACGTTGAATTTGAGCATGCATTCTCTTTTGTGACAAAGACTTATGCCGTATTTTTTAACCGAACGATCAATTGTCCATACGGCTTCACGTATCAAGGAGCACGCGCAAGACGCTTGCGTGCGACAGACGACCGATTATGACCACGACTGCCGTATGGAGTTGCAATCGCGCAGGTTCCCCCGCCCTCCCCTTCCGTAAAGTGCTGCCCTATGCTGACCTGGCTAAAAAGTGACAACCTGATTTTTCCGCCGCTGGAAAAAGCCTTGCGTGAACCCGATGGCCTGCTCGCAGCAGGGGGCGATCTGTCTGCCGACCGACTGGTGCAGGCTTATCGTCATGGCTGCTTTCCCTGGTTTCAGGATGGGCAGCCCATTCTCTGGTGGTCACCCGATCCAAGAACCGTGATCTTCCCTGATGAACTCCATGTTTCACGCAGCCTTGCCAAACTGATACGTCAGGAGCGCTATCGCGTGACCTTCGATCAGAATTTCGCGGAGGTGATACGGGCGTGCGCCGGGCCACGTGCCTATGCTGACGGCACCTGGATTACCGGCTCAATACAGGCCGCTTATCTGGAATTGCACCAACGCGGCTACGCCCACAGTGTAGAAGTGTGGGAAAACGACGTGCTGGTTGGCGGGCTTTATGGACTGGCGATGGGGCAGCTGTTTTTTGGCGAGTCGATGTTCAGTCGGGCTGACAATGCCTCCAAGGTTGGCTTTGCCACACTGGTGGAGCGCTTGAAAGCCTGGGGATTCGTGCTGATTGACTGCCAGATGCATACCAGTCACCTACAAAGCTTCGGTGCCAGGCCCATTTCACGCAAAGCGTTTTCCGATTTCCTGACTCGGCATCTGGATCAGCCTAATAACGCCGACTGGCTGCCTAGGCGAGTTCAGCAGGCTGACATACACTCTTGATAACGATTTATTTTTTGCGGCGGGGGCAATCATGACAGAGCTGGCGCGGCTGAAGTTTTATGCCACTCAACCCCACTCGTGCAGCTATTTGCCGGAAGAGCAAGCCACCACGCTGTTTCTGGACCCCAGCCAGCCGATGGACGTGGAAGTTTACGCCGATCTTTCGGACATGGGCTTTCGCCGTAGCGGCGACCATCTTTATCGACCCCATTGTCAAAACTGCAGTGCTTGCGTGCCTGCGCGCATCCCGGTCGATCTTTTTTCGCCTGACCGGCAACAAAAGCGTATTTTCAAACGCAACGCCGACATTGAAGTGCGCTGCACTAAACCGCGTTTTACTGAAGAATATTTCGACCTCTACCAACGCTACATCGAACAGCGCCATGCTGACGGCGACATGTTTCCACCTAGCCGCGATCAATTTTCGACTTTTTTAGTACGCGACCTGCCGTTCTGCAGATTCTATGAATTTCGCCTGGATAATCGCCTGCTGGCAGTCGCTGTTACCGACGTACTGCCCAACGGCCTTTCTGCGGTTTATACCTTCTACGAACCCACTGAAGAACGCCGCAGTCTGGGGCGCTACGCCATTTTGTGGCAAATCGCCGAAGCTGCACGCCAGCAGCTGCATGCGGTGTACCTGGGCTACTGGATAAAGAACTGCCAAAAGATGAATTACAAGACCCAATATCGGCCCATTGAGCTGCTGACAAACCAAAGATGGATCACTCTTTATTGAAGACCTTGGCTTAACCGGCATTTTTCGGGCACAATGCACGCCGCTTTTGCCTGGCGCCACTTGCACCGGGCCACTCATTAGATACCGAGGGCTTTACTGCATGTCGAAAGAAGACAGCTTCGAAATGGAAGGCACTGTCGTCGACACCCTGCCCAACACCATGTTTCGTGTGGAGTTGGAAAACGGGCACGTCGTAACCGCGCATATCTCCGGCAAGATGCGCAAGAATTACATCCGTATTCTTACCGGTGACAAGGTGCGTGTTGAACTGACGCCCTACGACTTGAGCAAAGGGCGCATTACTTACCGCGCTCGATAAGCAAGTCTTAACAAAAACGCCCGGCTTCTGCCGGGCGTTTTTGTGTGCCCGGTTTTTATGGAAAAACTCGTCATCCTGTAGGAGCTGCCGAAAACTGCGAAGCGTTCATTCTGAAACCTCGCAATCGCAGCCTTCGGCAGCTCCTACAGTTCTGTGTTGGCTGCAACACAGCGCAGCGCCAACAACACCGTCAATCTGTACACAACAAAAAACCCCGCACCTCTTTCGAGATGCGGGGCTTTGGTGGGCCGGTAAGACCTAGGCCATTTCTGCTGTGGTTTCGTAGTCGAAGGTGATCTCGCCGTCCCTGAAGTCGATGTGTACCACACCGCCATGGTCGGCCAGCTCGCCAAACAGGATCTCCTCGGCCAACGGACGCTTGATCTTGTCCTGGATCAAACGCGCCATTGGACGGGCACCCATTGCGGCATCGTAACCACCTTGTGCCAGATAGCTTCTCGCCGCCTCGGTCACCTCAAGCAGCACACGCTTGTCTTCCAGCTGCGCCTGAAGCTCGGTGAGGAACTTGTCCACCACGCTTTTGATGACCTCATGACTGAGGCGACCAAATTGAATGATGGTGTCCAGACGGTTGCGGAACTCAGGCGTGAAGCTCTTCTTGATGACTTCCATCGCATCAGACGAATGGTCCTGATGAGTGAAGCCAATCGAAGCCCGGGCCGCCGATTCTGCACCAGCGTTGGTGGTCATGATCACGATCACATTACGGAAGTCCGCTTTGCGCCCGTTGTTATCGGTCAGCGTCCCGTGGTCCATAACCTGCAACAGCAGGTTGAAGACTTCCGGATGCGCCTTCTCGATTTCATCGAGCAGCAGCACGCAATGCGGCTGCTTGGTGATCGCCTCGGTCAGAAGACCGCCCTGATCAAAACCGACATAACCTGGCGGAGCACCGATCAAGCGAGAAACAGTGTGCCGCTCCATGTACTCGGACATGTCGAAACGCACCAGCTCGATACCAAGAGCCTTGGCCAACTGACGAGCGGCTTCGGTCTTGCCGACACCGGTAGGACCGGCGAACAGGAACGAACCCACTGGCTTGTCAGGTGACTTCAGGCCAGCGCGAGACAACTTAATCGCGGTGGACAGCGAATCGATCGCCGCATCCTGACCAAATACGGTCAGCTTCAGGTCTCGCTCAAGATTCCTCAGCAACTCCTTGTCGGAGCTGTTGACGTGTTTAGGCGGAATTCGTGCGATTTTCGCGACGATGTCTTCAACCTGCGCCACTTCGATACGCTTCACGCGTTTCTCGACCGGTTGCAGGCGCTGGTAAGCCCCCGCCTCGTCGATCACATCGATCGCTTTATCGGGCATGTGACGGTCATTGATATAGCGCGACGCCAGTTCAGCAGCGGCACGCAAGGCTTCATCGCTGTACTCGATGTCGTGATGCGACTCGAAACGCCCCTTGAGGCCTCGCAGGATGCCGATGGTGTCTTCAACCGACGGCTCCGAGACGTCGACCTTCTGGAAACGCCGTGCCAAAGCGCGATCTTTTTCGAAGATGCCACGGAATTCCTGAAAGGTCGTCGAGCCGATGCAGCGAATATCACCTGACGAAAGCAGCGGCTTGAGCAGGTTAGACGCATCCATCACACCACCGGACGCAGCACCTGCGCCAATGATCGTGTGAATTTCATCGATAAACAGGATCGCGTGAGGACGCTTTTTCAGCTCGCCGAGCAACGCCTTGAAGCGCTTCTCGAAATCACCGCGATATTTGGTGCCCGCCAGCAGTGCTCCCAGATCAAGGGAATACACCACACTATTGGCCAGTAGATCAGGCACCTGATTGTCCACAATACGCTTGGCCAGACCTTCAGCAATAGCGGTTTTGCCGACACCGGCCTCACCTACCAGAAGCGGGTTGTTCTTGCGCCGACGCGCCAGAATCTGCGCGACTCGCTCGACTTCCTGCTCACGGCCGACCAGAGGGTCAATACGCCCCTGACGCGCCAGTTCGTTAAGGTTGCTGGCATACGCATCCAGCGGATTACCTGAAGCAGAAGACTCACCACCCTCGTCGTCCTGCATATCTTGCTCACCTTCAGAGTGATCGCCCTGCCCAGGCACTTTGGATATGCCGTGGGCAATATAGTTGACGACATCTATGCGAGCCACGCTCTGCTGCTTGAGCAGAAACACTGCCTGGCTTTCCTGCTCACTGAAAATAGCAACCAGCACGTTTGCGCCGGTGACTTCACGCTTGCCCGAGCTCTGTACATGGAATACAGCACGTTGCAGGACGCGTTGGAAGCCCAGGGTTGGCTGGGTCTCGCGATCCTCGTCATGGACGGGAATCAGCGGCGTGGTGGAGTCGATGAACTCCTGCAAATCATGCTTGAGCTTATCGAGGTTTGCGCCGCAGGCACGCAGAACAGTGGCGGCAGCCTCATTGTCCAATAAAGCCAGCAGAAGGTGCTCGACAGTCATGAATTCATGACGTTTCGAACGAGCCTCCTTGAAGGCCAGATTGAGGGTGACTTCGAGCTCACGGTTTAACATAGCTTCACCTCATACCCAAGTGGTCGGCGATTAACCGTCCTTCTCGATCTCACAGAGTAGCGGATGCTGGCTTTCCCTGGCGTATTGGTTGACCTGCATTGCCTTGGTCTCGGCGATGTCGCGGGTAAACAATCCACATACTGCCCGTCCCTCTGTATGGACGGCCAGCATGACCTTGGTTGCCAGCTCACGATTCAGGTTGAAGAACACCTCGAGCACTTCGACAACGAAATCCATCGGGGTGTAATCATCATTAAATAAAACCACCTTGTACATCGGCGGCGCCTGTAATGTCGGCTTGGCATCCTGAACCGCGATGCCAGCCGCGTCATCCTCATGGGAATCCGGACTGTCCTGATTTGATATTAGTCGAATCTTGCTGATTGCATGCATGGAAAGAAAAGTTCGTAAAGGGCGGATTGAATAATGAGTCGCAGTCTGACCGGTTTTCAAATGGACCGCCGCGTGACCTTGACTATCGGCTAATCAGTGTTACAAACAATAGAACCCACATTGGGTAAAAAGGGTCCGCGCAGTCAACCAAAATTTTTTTCGGTCCGGCGGATGAGGTTGATGATACTCCCAACGGAGTCCTTTGCAGAAGGATATGACTATGTATAGCGGTAAGGTCAAATGGTTCAATAATGCGAAAGGCTATGGCTTTATCGTGGAGGACGGGAAGACCGAAGACCTGTTCGCCCACTATTCTGCTATCAAAATGGACGGTTACAAGACCCTCAAGGCAGGTCAGCCCGTCAACTTTGAAATCATCCAGGGCCCCAAGGGAATGCATGCTACAGAGATCAAGGCAGCAGTCACAAATGAGCCAGCAGGGTCGCCCAGCCCTGTCACCACCCGGGCAGGAGTGCAGGAGAAGGTCACCGCCTGATCCGAAAACCTGCCAGATACGCCAATCCTGAAAAATCGGCCGGTTCAGTTATCTGAACCGGCCGATTTCGTTTGTAACGCCTGTTTACAGATGCTCTGCGCGTGTACCGCGAGCCCGCGCTTCCCGCCTACCTCGACCAACGGCCAATACCTTATGCTACCTCAAGCGCTTAGCATTAATGCTTAGCGCCAAGGGTTTGATATACTCCCGCCGTGACTAACGGGTCATAGGGGCAAACCAGTCTGGAAAGAGACTTTGCGCCCTTGTATGCGTTGGGCAGCAACTGCCGTCCGACCGCTTGACGCTCGACTGATGCACCTACCATCATCATCGCGAATAAACCTCGACTCAGGCTCAAGAAAAAGAGACTGCGAGCAAAGTGCATACCCTGCGCGCATCGAGATTTTGTGCATGCTCAGCAAAACAGAGAGTTCATACGAAATGTCCAACCGTTCGAAGATCATCTACACCTTTACCGACGAAGCTCCAGCACTCGCCACCTACTCGCTTCTTCCTATCATCGAAGCCTTCACTGCCTCCTCTGATATCGACGTTGAAACGCGAGACATCTCTCTGGCGGGCCGCATTCTTTCCAGCTTCCCTGAATCCCTGAGCGCTGATCAGCAAATCGGCGACCACCTCGCCGAGCTGGGCAAGCTGGCTACCACACCAGAAGCCAACATCATCAAGCTGCCAAACATCAGCGCCTCGGTCCCTCAACTCAAGGCGACCATCAAAGAACTGCAAGACCTGGGCTTCAAGATCCCTGACTACCCTGAGTCGCCGAGCACAGACGCGGAAAAAGACGTCCGTGCACGCTACGACAAGACCAAAGGCAGCGCCGTGAACCCGGTTCTGCGTGAAGGCAACTCGGACCGCCGCGCACCGTTGTCGGTCAAGAACTACGCTCGCAAGCACCCACATAAAATGGGCGCCTGGGCTGCAGACTCGAAATCCCACATTGCCCACATGAGCAATGGCGACTTCTACGGCAGTGAAAAGGCCGTTCTGATCGGCGCTGCCGATAACGTCAAAATCGAATTGATCGCTCAAGACGGCACAGCCACCGTTCTGAAAGAAAAGACCGCCGTGAAAGAAGGCGAGATCATCGATTCTTCGGTCATGAGCACCAAAGCCCTGCGCAGCTTCATCGCATCGGCTATCGAAGATGCCAAGGCAAAAGGCGTGCTGCTGTCGGTTCACTTGAAAGCCACCATGATGAAGGTCTCCGACCCGATCATGTTCGGCCAGATCGTCGCCGAGTACTACAAGGACGCGCTGACCAAGCACGCCGATGCACTCAAGCAGGCCGGCTTCAACCTGAACAACGGTATCGGCGATCTGTACGACCGTATCAGCGCCCTGCCTGCCGACAAACAGGCTGAAATCAAGGCTGACATCCAGGCCGTGTACGCCTCACGCGCCCCACTGGCAATGGTCAACTCGGACAAAGGCATCACCAACCTGCACGTGCCAAGCGACGTGATCGTCGACGCATCGATGCCGGCCATGATCCGTGACTCGGGCAAAATGTGGAACGCTGCTGGCGAACTGCAGGACACCAAGGCCGTGATCCCGGATCGTTGCTACGCAACCATCTACCAGGCCGTGATCGACGACTGCAAGAAAAACGGCGCTTTCGATCCGACCACCATGGGCAGCGTGCCAAACGTTGGCCTGATGGCGCAAAAAGCTGAAGAGTACGGCTCCCACGACAAGACCTTCCAGATCGCCAGTGCTGGCGTTGTCCGTGTATCGGACA
Organism: Pseudomonas syringae group sp. J309-1; assembly: GCF_032582135.1. Lineage (NCBI taxonomy): Bacteria > Pseudomonadati > Pseudomonadota > Gammaproteobacteria > Pseudomonadales > Pseudomonadaceae > Pseudomonas > Pseudomonas syringae group sp. J309-1. The sequence goes on from NZ_JAWHNU010000036.1 coordinate 64,839, forward strand.
GCAGCGGTAAGGTGCTGATGGAACAGAACGTCGAAGAAGGCGATATCTGGCGCATGTGCCAGGTCAAGGACGCGCCGATCCAGGACTGGGTCAAACTGGCCGTCAACCGCGCTCGCGCCAGCGACACCCCTGCCGTGTTCTGGCTGGACCCGGCTCGTGCTCACGACGCCGAGATGATCAAGAAAGTCCAGAAGTATCTGGCCGATCACGACACTGCAGGTCTGGATATCCGTGTGATGTCGCCGGTAGAAGCCATGGCGTTCACCCTGGAGCGCACACGCGCTGGCAAGGACACCATTTCGGTCACCGGTAACGTACTGCGCGACTACCTGACTGACCTGTTCCCGATCATGGAACTGGGCACAAGCGCCAAGATGCTGTCCATCGTGCCGCTGATGAACGGCGGTGGTCTGTTCGAAACCGGCGCGGGTGGTTCGGCTCCGAAGCACGTTCAGCAACTGGTTGAAGAAAACTTCCTGCGTTGGGATTCCCTGGGTGAGTTCCTGGCTCTGGCCGCTTCCCTGGAGCACCTGGGCAATACCTACAACAACCCGAAAGCCCTGGTTCTGTCGAAGACTCTGGATCAGGCAACCGGTGAGTTCCTGGACCGCAACAAGTCGCCTTCGCGCAAAGTCGGCAACATCGACAACCGCGGCAGCCACTTCTACCTGGCGCTGTTCTGGGCTCAAGCCCTGGCTGCCCAGAATGATGACGCAGCCCTCAAGGCACAGTTCAGCCCAGTGGCGAAAACCCTGGCCGACAACGAAGAAAAAATCGTTGCCGAACTGAACGCTGTACAAGGCAAGCCAGCGGAAATCGGCGGTTACTACTACCCGAACCCTGAGCTGACCAGCAAAGTCATGCGCCCAAGCGCAACCCTGAACGCAGCGATTGCTTCGCTGAACTAAGGTTTTTGCTGCACACAAACCCCGGCCTTGTGCCGTAATGCTGTTCACTTAAGCATTTGAGTCCAAGCCGGGCTTTATAGAGAATCCGATGTCAGACCCCCGGCATCGGATTTTTTTATGCCCATTCAGCAGCAGTTGCTCGACCTCGGCGATCTCTTCAATTTTTCTGACCTAAGCA
>NZ_JAWHNU010000037.1:0-65126 GCF_032582135.1 Pseudomonas syringae group sp. J309-1
TAGAAATTCATCGTTTGGTACATCGCATTCGCGAATGAATTCGCTCCCACAGGTATCCGTTTGATGCGCGATTGAATTAAAAGGAACGGGCATGAAAGGCTTGCTACAACGCGTCAGTAGCGCACGAGTTGAAGTTGAAGGGCAGATTGTTGGCTCTATCAATCAGGGTTTGATGGTCCTTGTGGGCGTCGAGCCTCAAGACACGCAGGCCAGTGCCGACAAGCTGCTACATAAGCTGCTCAATTACCGGGTGTTCAGCGATGCTGACGGCAAGATGAATCTGTCGTTGCGCGATGTGGAAGGTGGTTTGCTGCTGGTATCTCAGTTCACCCTGGCAGCCGATACCAAAAGCGGCATGCGGCCGAGCTTCTCAAAAGCAGCCCCGCCGGCCCTTGGAGCGGAGTTGTTCGAGTATTTGTTGAACCAGGCTAAAAGCTCGCACGCGGTGGTCGAATCGGGCCAGTTTGGTGCAGATATGCAAGTCCATCTGGTAAATGATGGCCCTGTGACTTTTATGCTTGAGGGTTAAAAGACTAATCTGATGCATAACCCCGAAATTATTAGGCTCTAAAGCAATAAATACTTCATCGGACATGGTGCGTTGTGGCACGCGCTACTAGATAATCGCGCCGTCCGGGTATGTGTGTTTGTGGCACCGTTTGGCAAGGTCAGAGGCTGGTTCGACACCGTTTGGGGAATCATTAGGTTCTTTTGGAGTCGGAACAGTGCTCGCCAACCCGGCAATTGATAGCTGGCCGTTGGTTTCTTCATCTGTTTTCGGCGAGGGTTGCTCGTGATTGTTAGTCCCTGTAATGCGGTAAAGACACCTGGCAAGCGGTTGCGTAGCGCGCTATTGGCAAGTTCAGCCCTGATCTCACTGTTCAGCGCCACTCAACTGTGGGCGTTTAGTCTTGATGACGTAGCGAGCAGAGCGAAAGAACTGGCCGACAAGAAATACGAAGCCCCGCGCAGCAATCTGCCCGCCGAGTTCCGCGACATGAAGTTCGCGGACTACCAGAAAATCCGTTTCCGTGAGGATCGTGCCGAATGGGCTGGCGACAGAACGCCGTTCAAAGTCTCGTTCTATCACCAGGGTATGCACTTCGACACCCCGGTCAAAATCAACGAAGTCACTGCGACCACCGTTGAAGAGATCAAGTACGACGCCAGTCGTTTCGATTTTGGCGATGTGAAGTTCGATCCCAAGTCGACCGAGAATCTCGGCTATGCCGGTTTCCGCGTTTTGTACCCGATCAACAAAGATGACAAGCAAGACGAAATCATGACCATGCTGGGCGCGAGCTACTTCCGCGTCATCGGTAAAGGTCAGGTTTACGGCCTGTCTGCTCGTGGCATGGCGATCGATACCGCGATGCCTTCCGGCGAAGAGTTCCCGCGTTTCACCGAGTTCTGGATCGAGAAGCCAGCCACCGATGATAACCATCTGGTGATCTTCGCGCTGCTCGACTCCCCGCGCGCTACGGGTGCCTACAAGCTGACCCTGCGTCCGGGCACCAATACGCTGGTCGATGTCCAGTCGCGCATGTACCTGCGTGACAAGGTCTCCAAGCTGGGCGTTGCTCCGCTGACGAGCATGTACCTGTTTGGTGCCAACCAGCCTTCGCGCGTGCAGAACTATCGCCGCGAGCTGCATGACTCCAACGGTCTGTCGATTCAGGCAGCCAACGGCCAATGGCTGTGGCGTCCACTGACCAATCCTAAGCACTTGGCCGTCAGCAGCTTCTCGGTAGAGAACCCGCGCGGTTTTGGTCTGCTGCAACGTGGCCGCGACTTCGCTAACTACGAAGACCTGGACGACCGCTATGACAAGCGTCCGAGCGCATGGATCGAGCCTAAAGGTGATTGGGGCAAAGGCACCGTCGACCTGGTAGAAATTCCGACCGCCGATGAAACCAACGACAACATCGTTGCGTTCTGGAAGCCGGAAACCCTGCCAGCACCGGGCCAGCCTGTTGATTTCAACTATCGCATCCACTGGACCATGGACGAGAAAGCCATTCACTCGCCTGATCTGGGCTGGGTCAAGCAGACCCTGCGTTCCGCTGGTGACATCCGTCAGTCCAACCTGATTCGTCAGCTGGACGGCAGCGTCGCGTTCCAGGTCGACTTCGTGGGTCCGATCCTCGCGTCCATGCCTGAAGACAAGACCATTCGTAGCCAGGTGACCACTGACACCAATACCGAGCTGGTGGAAAACAACCTTCGCTACAACCCGGTGACCAAGGGCTATCGCCTGACGTTACGGGTCAAGGTCAAGGACACCAACAAGCCGATCGAGATGCAGGCGTACCTGCTGCGCGAGATCCCGGCCGAGCCAGGCAAGGAACCTGCGGTACTGGTTGCTGACAAGGCTCACATCGGTGACGAGAAGAAAGCTGCGCCTGCTAAAGAGGCTCCGAAGAAAGAAGCCGCTGCAGACGCCGCCAAGGATCCGAAAGCCGACGTAGCCAAGGCTGACGCAGCCAAGCCTGCTGATGCCAAAGCCGATGCAAGCAAGCCAGCGGACGCCGCCAAGCCAGCTGATGCTGCCAAGGCAGACGTAGCCAAGGCTGATGTCGCGAAAGACAAAGACGGTAAAGAGACCCAGCAGCCTGAAGCCGAAGCTGCACCCACCAATCCAGAACCGGCCAAGACGCTGCAAGTCATGACCGAGACCTGGAGCTACCAGTTGCCAGCCGATGAGTAATTCCGTACCGGTGCCAGTGTCACTCAGCGAGTACCTGGCACACCTCCCGATGAGCGATGAGCAGCGAGCCGAACTGGCTGGCTGCACCTCGTTCGCCGAGTTGCATGAGCGTTTGTCTGCTCAGCCAGTCACCGACTCTGCCGAAGCCGCTCAGGCTTCGGTGGGTCGCCGACTGACGCTGACTACCGCCGAGGCTTTGGAAGAGGCCGAGATGCTGACCCTCGACGCCAACGGTCGTGTGTGCCTCAAGGCCACACCGCCGATTCGTCGGACCAAAGTCGTGCCGGAGCCATGGCGTACCAATATTCTGGTGCGCATGTGGCGTCGCATGACCGGTCGCAGTAACCCGGTCGAGCCAAAGGTCGAGCGTGATCTGCCGAAGGCGCGCTGGCGTACAGTGGGTTCTATCCGCCGTTATATCCTGCTGATCCTGATGCTTGGCCAGACGATCGTTGCTGGCTGGTACATGAAAGGCATTCTGCCGTACCAAGGCTGGTCGCTGGTTTCGCTGGACGAAATCACTCACCAGACGTTTGTACAGACCATGTGGCAGGTGCTGCCGTATGCCTTGCAGACCAGCATCCTGCTGCTGTTCGGGATTCTTTTCTGTTGGGTATCAGCCGGTTTCTGGACCGCCTTGATGGGCTTTTTGGAGCTGCTGACCGGCCGCGACAAGTACCGCATCTCCGGTGCCAGTGCGGGTAATGAGCCGATTGAAAAGGGTGCTCGTACCGCGTTGGTCATGCCGATCTGCAACGAAGACGTGCCGCGTGTGTTTGCTGGTCTGCGAGCGACTTTCGAGTCGGTTGCAGCAACCGGTGACCTCGATCGCTTCGACTTCTTCGTGCTCAGCGACAGCAACGAGACTGACATCTGCGTGGCAGAGCAACAGGCCTGGCTGGACGTCTGCCGCGAGACCAAAGGTTTCGGCAAGATTTTCTATCGCCGTCGTCGCCGTCGCGTAAAACGCAAAAGCGGCAACCTCGACGACTTCTGCCGTCGCTGGGGCGGTGAATACCGTTACATGGTCGTGCTCGACGCTGACAGCGTCATGAGCGGTGAATGCCTGACCAGTCTGGTGCGCTTGATGGAAGCCACGCCGGACGCCGGTATCATCCAGACCGCGCCACGAGCGTCGGGCATGGACACTCTCTATGCGCGCATGCAGCAGTTTGCGACTCGCGTGTACGGTCCATTGTTCACGGCCGGTCTGCACTTCTGGCAGTTGGGTGAATCCCACTACTGGGGCCACAACGCGATCATCCGCATGAAGCCGTTTATCGAGCACTGCGCCCTCGCGCCGTTGCCAGGTAAAGGCGCTTTTGCCGGTGCGATCCTGTCTCACGACTTCGTTGAAGCCGCTTTGATGCGTCGTGCTGGGTGGGGCGTGTGGATTGCCTACGACCTGCCGGGCAGTTACGAAGAGCTTCCGCCAAACCTGCTGGACGAGCTCAAGCGTGACCGTCGCTGGTGCCACGGCAACCTGATGAACTTCAGGCTGTTCCTGGTAAAAGGCATGCACCCGGTTCACCGTGCAGTGTTCCTGACGGGCGTGATGTCTTATCTGTCGGCGCCGTTGTGGTTCTTCTTCCTCGTGTTGTCCACAGCCTTGCTGGCGGTGAACACGCTGATGGAGCCGACTTACTTCCTTGAACCGCGTCAGCTTTATCCGCTGTGGCCACAATGGCACCCGGAAAAAGCCGTTGCGCTGTTCTCGACGACTATCGTGCTGCTGTTCCTGCCTAAGCTGCTCAGCATCATTCTGATCTGGGCCAAGGGCGCAGTCGGTTATGGCGGCAAGATCAAAGTCACCCTGTCGATGCTGATGGAAATGCTGTTCTCGGTGCTGCTGGCTCCGGTGCGCATGCTGTTCCACACCCGTTTCGTACTGGCTGCCTTCCTGGGCTGGGCTGCGACCTGGAACTCGCCACAACGTGACGACGACTCCACGCCGTGGATCGAAGCGGTCAAGCGTCACGGTCCGCAGACCTTGTTGGGTGCGTGCTGGGCTCTGCTGGTGGCTTGGTTGAACCCAAGCTTCCTGTGGTGGCTGGCGCCAATCGTGGGTTCGTTGATGCTGTCGATTCCGGTCTCGGTGATTTCCAGCCGTACCGGTCTGGGCCTCAAGGCTCGCGACGAGAAGTTCTTCCTGATTCCTGAAGAGCACACGCCGCCGCAAGAACTGGTCTCGACCGATCTGTACACCCACGAGAACCGTTGGCACGCACTGAAGCAAGGCTTCATCCGCGCCGTGGTCGATCCGCAACAGAACGCGCTGGCCTGCGCCCTGGCGACCTCACGTCACCGGATCGCCGAGCCTATCGAGTTCGTACGGATGGAGCGTGTACGTCACGCGTTGGCAGTCGGGCCGGAGAAACTCAGCAATCAAGACCGCTTGATGCTGCTTAGCGACCCTGTGGCCTTGGGCCGCCTGCATGAGCAGGTCTGGACTGAAAACCACCCCGAATGGCTGGATGCATGGCGTGAGTCTGTCGCCGCTGATCCGCACGCACCACTGTTGCCTTTGCAGCCGGTAGTGCGCGCGTCTGAGCAGACGTTGGTTCACGCCTGATTCAAGGCGGGTAAACAAAAACGGCGCCCCGCAAGGGCGCCGTTTTTTGTTGGGCTGAAATATACCTGTGGGAGCCGGGCTTGCCCGCGATAAAGCTGGACGCAATTCACTTTAGATCGCGTCCAGCCTTATCGCGGGCAAGCCCAGCTCCCACAGGAGTAATCCACATGCTCCTAATCAGCAATCCGGCTTGTCCGCCGTATAACGCCGCGCCGGGTTCACCGCTGCGCCGAACTCGCGCAAGGCCTTGGCACCGATCAACAGCGGATAATTGAAGTGGCTACGGTCTACTAGATTTACCTCGACCGTGCGTTTCACGTTGCCCAGGCACAGCTCAAGGTCCACAACCGGGCGTTTGGTCGGGTCGAGGTCTTCGTCCTCGTCGTCGCCTTCTGCGCGGCTCTTGATTTTGCTGATCCGGGAAACCTTGTGTTCATACACCTTGTTGCTGGCGTCTTTGGTCGCCAGGCGAAAACGCACCCAGTCATCGCCGTCGCGCTTGAACAACTCGATATCCTTGGCCGACAGCGACGCGGTCAACGCGCCGGTGTCCATCTTGGCTTTGAAGGTTTCACCGATTTCCGCGACCTTGATGTTTTCGTAGCGACCATACAGCGTCGGCTCGGCAGCCATGACAGGCAATGCCAACAGGGACAATAGCGCCAGAGTTGATTTCACTGGGTAGATACCTTTTTTGGGTTACGCGGTTCTGTAGGAGCTGCCGAAGGCTGCGAATTGGTCCATGAGGTAAATATTTTCGCAGCCTTCGGCAGCTCCTACAGGTCATTCATTCGCGATTTTAGACATCGCGATCACACATCGTTCGCAGGCCAGAGCTTACCCGTAACCTTGTGAAACATTTGTCCGCGACAAGCGGATTTGGCGCAGGCGCTGTTGCTCTTTATCATGGCGGCCCTTGTAGTCCTCCAGAGATCCGTATGCGTCGCCTGCTCACTGGCTGTTTTGTCACATTGCTGTTGTTGCTTAACACGCTGGTCATGATCGGTCCGTTACTGATCTTCGGCCTGCTCAAGCTGACGTTCAGCGGTCAGTTACGCGAGAGTTGCTCGCAAGCGGTGGTATGGATTGCCGAAACCTGGGCTGAAGTCGACAAGCTGATCTTCTCGCTGTGCATTCCAACCCGCTGGGAAATCCGTGGCGACGAAGGTTTGCGCAGCGACACTTCTTATCTGGTGATCAGCAATCACCAGTCATGGGTCGATATCCCCGCCCTGATTCAGGCGTTGAACCGCCGCACGCCCTTTTTCAAATTCTTCCTGAAGAAAGAACTGATCTGGGTGCCGCTGCTGGGTCTGGCCTGGTGGGCGCTGGATTACCCGTTCATGAAGCGCTACAGCAAGGCCTTTCTGGCCAAGCATCCCGAACTCAAGGGTCATGATCTGGAAATCACTCGTCAGGCCTGCGAGCTGTACAAAAATCAGCCAGTGACCGTGGTCAACTACCTGGAAGGGACCCGTTTCACAGCAGCCAAACATGCAGAACAGAACTCGCCCTATTCACACCTGCTCAAGCCCAAGGCGGGCGGCGTGGCGTTCGTGTTGGCGGCCATGGGTGAAAAGCTGGATGCGATTCTGGACGTGACGGTGGTGTATCCGGGCGAGCGCATTCCGGGGTTCTGGAATCTGCTCTGTGGTGATGTTCCAAGGGTGATCATCGATATTCAGACTCGCGAGCTGGACCCTGCGTTATGGCAGGGCGATTACGAGAACGATCCAGTGTTTCGCGAGAAGGTACAGGGCTGGGTCAATCAGCTGTGGCAGGAGAAGAATGCACGCATCGCCACCTTGCGCGGCGATGCGTTCCAGGATTGAAGGATCAGCGCTGAATCAGCTGCCTGCGCCCCACACGCTGCCCAGGCTTTTCAGTGCCGAACCGCCAGCACCTTGTTGACCCAGGTATTGCAGAATCAGCGGTACAAACTGGCTGACCATTGAGCTGTCCATGCCCAGGGCACTGAACGCCTTGTTCACATCGCCCATGCTTTGTACGTTGCCCAGCGCGCTGTTCAGAACAGAGCTTTCAGCGCTGTTGCCCGAGTTGCCCAGCAGACCTCCCAGGCCATTCAGGCTGCCAAGGCTGCTCAATGCACTGTTGCCAGCAAGTTGATCGAGGCCCGGAACCGATTTGCTCAATTGGCTGTAGTCGTTACCGGCGAGTTTGTTCTTTGCCAGACCTAATAATGCGCCCGTGCCGCCGACGGCTTGCTCGGGGGTGACATTAAGGTTGGAGCCCAACAGATTGAGCAGGCCTGCTGCTTCAGGTGCTGCGGTGGCTTTCTGATTGCCGTTGGTAGCGTTGGAAACGGCGTTGGCCGCGTCATTCAGATTGAAAGCGAACACTGGGCCAGTCGCAACGGCCATCAAGGTTGCCAGTGCTATACCGCGTGAAATCTTCATTGCAACAAACCCCTCAAACGAAAAGTCCGGCAGCTGCCGGTAGAAACACGTGTTTGACCTTGGGCGGGTTGGCAATGTTCCTTGCGCTTGTCTAGTGAGTAAATGCACAGATATCTGGTTTAAAAGACGATATGTGGGAGCGAATTCATTCGCGAAGGGGGCAGCCCGGAAAAATATCCAGATCTGACACACCGCATTCGCGAATGAATTCGCTCCCACAGGGCCGAGGTTGGTTTTACGCCGCGCTAAACAGTTTATGCGGATCAATCACAAACTTCTTCGGCACACCGGCATCGAACTCGCCATAACCGCGTGGCGCGTCGTCGAGGCTGATGACCTCCACTCCAACAATGTCAGCGATTTTGATGCGATCCCACATGATGGCCTGCATCAACTGGCGGTTGTACTTCATGACCGGCGTCTGGCCGGTGTGGAAGCTGTGGGATTTGGCCCAGCCCAGACCGAAACGAATGCTCAGGCTGCCCATTTTCGCGGCGGCATCGACGGCACCTGGATCTTCAGTGACGTAGAGACCGGGAATACCGATCTTGCCCGCTACGCGCACTACGCCCATCAATGAGTTGAGTACGGTTGCCGGTGCCTCATGCTGCACACCCGCATGGCCATGCCCGCGGGCTTCAAAACCTACCGCGTCAACGGCGCAGTCGACTTCCGGTTCGCCCAACAGTTCGGCAATTTGCTCGTGCAGCGGGGTATCGAGGGACAGGTCGGCAATTTCAAAACCCTGAGCCTTGGCGTGAACCAGACGAGCAGGGTTCACGTCGCCGATAATCACCACTGCCGCGCCCAACAGGCGAGCCGATGCCGCCGCTGCCAGACCGACGGGGCCTGCACCAGCGATGTACACGGTACTCCCCGGGCCTACCCCAGCTGTGACTGCGCCGTGATAACCGGTGGGCAGGATGTCGGAGAGGCAGGTCAGGTCACGGATTTTTTCCATGGCGCGATCGCGATCCGGCAGCTTGAGCAGGTTGAAGTCGGCATAGGGCACCAGCACGTATTCGGCCTGGCCGCCGGTCCAGTCGCCCATGTCGACGTAACCGTATGCTCCACCCGGGCGAGCCGGATTGACGGTCAGGCAAACGCCGGTGTGTTGCTCCTTGCAGGATCGGCACAAGCCGCAGGCCACGTTGAAGGGCACCGACACCAGATCGCCGATTTTCAGATTCTCGACGCCAGTGCCTTTTTCGATCACTTCGCCGGTGATTTCGTGGCCCAGTACCAGGCCGGTTTGTGCGGTGGTACGGCCGCGAACCATGTGTTGGTCCGAGCCACAGATATTGGTGGAAACCACCCGCAGGATGACGCCGTGTTCGATCTTGCGCCCACGCGGGTCCTGCATTTTGGGATAGTCGATTTTCTGTACTTCGACCTTGCCTGCGCCGAGATACACAACACCACGATTGTCAGCCATTCTTTCACCTCGATTTTGTTGTTATTAAGTGAGCTTCAAGCTGCAAGCTATAAGCGGCAAGTAAAAGCCTGCTGCTCATCTCCTGTGATTGAAGTGTGTCTCCAGTCTCCTGCTTTTCATCTTGAAGCTTGTGGCTTGAAGCTTTCCACTACAGGACGACAGTCCTGTTGGCGTTCAGAAACACACGGCGCTCAATGTGATAACCCACCGCCCTTGCCAACGTCAGGCCTTCGATGTCGCGACCTTTGGCGATCAGGTCTTCGGGGTAATGACTGTGATCCACAACCTCCACGCCCTGCGCAATGATCGGACCTTCGTCCAGATCGTTGTTGATGTAATGTGCGGTGGCACCCACCAGTTTCACGCCTTTGTTGTAAGCCTGATGGTACGGCTTTGCACCTTTGAAACCGGGCAACAGCGAGTGATGAATGTTGATCGCCTTGCCGTCCAGCTTGCGGCACAGATCCGGCGACAGCACCTGCATGTAGCGGGCAAGAATCACCAGCTCGGCACCTGACTCTTCGATCACCTGCCAGACTTTGCTTTCCTGAGCGGGCTTGTCGTTGGGGTCCAGGGGGAAATGGTAGTACGGAATTTCATGCCAGCGCGCCAGCGGTTCCAGATCCGGATGGTTGGACACCACCGCGACCACGTCCATGGACAGTTGGTTAATGCGCTGACGGTAGAGCAGGTCGTTCAGGCAGTGATCAGCTTTGGAAACCATGATCACAACTTTTGGCCGGTAGTTCGGCGCGGTCAGCTCGAAGATCATGCCAAAGGCTTCGCCGCGTTCAGTCAGACCTGCGCGGAAACCTTGTTCGTCAAAACCGTCTGGCTGACGAAATTCAACCCGAATGAAGAAGCGGCCGGACAGGCGATCGTCAAAGGAATGGTGCTCGGTGACGTAGCAGCCCTGCTCGAACAAATAGCGGGTCACCGCGTCCACCGTGCCCAGCACGCTGGGGCAGTCGGCAGTCAGAATCCATGTGTCGGGGGCGCGGCTCATTCGATAACTCCAGAGGTAAGTCTTGGCTCTAAATGACGGAATCTGATCATTGTAGGAGTGAGCTTGCTCGCGATCGGCTGCGGAGCAGTCGCAAAAATGGTGAACACACCATTGTCTGAAAGCCGTTCCGGCTTTATCGCGAGCAAGCTCACTCCTACAGGGGATCTGCGGCGTTAAGCCTGAATAGTCAGGCCGTACTCGGCACTCGCATCCTGCAACCACATCCACCAGTAATCGGCGAAGCTACGGCGGATCAGCAGTTCCCAGGTTTCCTCGCCGGTGCGGCGGATTACCAGTTGGGACTTGGCGAACACGGTACCGACGGCTTTACCCACCGGGAAGTTGTCCGGATGCACGTCGTAGCTGGTGGATTTCATCAGCACTTCACGGACTTTCGGGCCGCTCAATTCGAGGATGGACTGACCGCCGCTGACGTTAACGATCGCGATGTGCAGGCCGGTCAGTTCAGCGCGTAGTTTTTGCTCCACCGCAAACTCTTCACCGGTCGGTACGATCAGCAGCCATTCATCAGGGCCGAGCCACTGGATCGAGCTGTCGCCACTGATCACCAGGGCCAGTGCGCCCGGCAACTCCATGCCCAGGGCTTTGTGCACGCCTGCGGCAAAAGCAGGATCGTGAGCATCGCCGCGAATGGTCAGGTGACCGAGTAATTTCTTCTCGCGCAAAGTCACGCCAGGGTTGGCGCGACCTTTACCGACCAGGCTATTGAGGTCGGCGTGAAACAGCGGTGACTCGGCTTTCTCGCCGGTCGTTGGCCGCTGCTGGTAAACGTTGGCTGTGGTCATAGAGCACCTGTTCTGAATTCTGTTGTGTGCGCTGTGGAAGCCGGGCTTGCCCGCGATAAGGTCGATTCGGTCTTTCAGATACACCGTGTCATCGTTCATCGCGGGCAAGCCCAGCTCCCACAGGTGCTGGGCTAGCCATCAAACGTTCTGCTGCTCACCCTTCGGATCGAAGAACACCGAGGACACAATTTCGGCTTCGATCACGCTGCCATCCGCCTGCGGTGAGAACACCCGCTCGCCCATGCGCTTCAGGCCGCCTTTGACCACGCCCATGGCAAACGAATAACCCAGCGAGTTAGCCGCATAGCTGGAGGTCACGTGACCGACCATGGTCATCGGAATCGACTGTTTCGGGTCGAACACCAGTTGCGCACCTTCGGGCAGCCATTTGTTCGGATCAACCGGCTTGAGGCCGACCAGTTGTTTACGTTGCTCACGCACACAGTCTTCGCGATTCATACCGCGCTGACCGATCCACGAGAACGGTTTGGTGCGGCCGACACACCAGCCCATGTTCAGGTCGTCCGGAGTCATCGAGCCATCGGTATCCTGACCGACGATGATGAAACCCTTCTCGGCGCGCAGTACGTGCATGGTCTCGGTGCCGTATGGCGTGAGGTTGTACTGCTTGCCGGCTTCGATGATTTTTTCCAGCACACCCATGGCGTAGTCAGCCTGGATGTTGACCTCGTAAGACAGTTCACCGGTGAACGAGATACGGAACACCCGTGCCGGAACGCCGCCGACCAGACCTTCTTTCCAGGTCATGAACGGGAACGCCTCACGGTCCAGATCGATGTCAGTCACTTCGCTGAGCAGCTTGCGGCTGTTCGGGCCGGACAAGGTCAGGGTCGCGTAGTGGTCGGTCACGGAAGTGAAGTACACCTTCAGATCAGGCCATTCAGTCTGCTGGTAGATCTCCAGCCATTGCAGCACGCGCGCCGCGCCGCCTGTGGTGGTGGTCATGATGAAGTGGTTGTCGGCGACACAGGCGGTAACCCCGTCGTCGAAGACCATGCCGTCTTCCTTGCACATCAGGCCGTAACGCGCCTTGCCCACATCGAGCTTGGTCCAGGTGTTGGTGTAGATGCGGTTGAGGAACTCGCGCGCATCCGGACCCTGAATGTCGATCTTGCCGAGGGTCGAAGCGTCCAGCAGGCCAACGCTTTCACGCACGGCTTTGCATTCGCGGGCCACGGCAGCATGGATGTCTTCACCGCCTTTCGGGAAATACCACGGACGTTTCCACTGGCCGACGTCTTCGAATTCAGCACCGTTCTTCACGTGCCAGGCGTGCAGGGCGGTGAAACGTACCGGCTCGAAGATATGCCCACAGTGACGACCGGCTACTGCGCCGAAGGTCACGGGCGTGTAGTTCGGGCGGAACATGGTGGTGCCCATTTCCGGGATGGTCACGTTCAGCGAGCGTGCTGCGATGGCCAGGCCGTTGACGTTACCCAGCTTGCCCTGATCGGTGCCGAAACCCAGTGCGGTGTAGCGTTTGACGTGTTCCACCGACTCGAAGCCTTCACGGGTCGCCAACTCGATGGCAGCAGCAGTGACGTCGTTCTGCAGGTCGACGAATTGCTTCGGCGCACGGGCAGTCGGTTTGTCATGCGGCACCTGGAACAGCGCCAGCGTCGGCTCTTCAGCGCGGCTCAGGGCTTTCGGCAGAACGCCTTCGACCACTTTGAAACCGGCTTCACTGGCTGCGCGCACGCCGCCCTCGAAGCCGTCGGCCAAAGTGTCGCCCAATGCATAAACGCCATTCACGCCACCGACGCACACACGCTTTTGCGGTGCTTCGCCCGGTACGAAACCAAGAATGTCTTCACGCCAGACCGGCTTGCCGCCCAGGTGCGAGGCGAGGTGGACGATAGGGCTGTAGCCGCCGGAGCTGGCGACCAGATCGCATTCGAGCCATTCGCCGGGGCTTGTTACGCGATGTGCCCTTACATCAATGGCCGCCACACGAGCGGCGGTGACGTGCTTGCTGCCACGGGCTTCGATCACGGCACTGCCGGTCAGAATCCGAATGCCTTTGGCGCGCGCTTCTTCAACCAGTGCGCCGCGTGGGTTATGACGCGCATCGGCAATCGCCACCACTTGCAGGCTGGCGTCGAGCCAATCCAAAGCAACGCGGTAGGCGTGATCGTTGTTGGTGGACAGCACCAGTTTTTTGCCCGGCGCTACGCCATAACGACGTACATACGTGGAAACCGCACCGGCCAGCATGTTGCCCGGCACATCGTTGTTGCCGTAAACCAGTGGGCGTTCGTGAGTACCGGTGGCCAGCACGACACGCTTGGCACGAACCCGATGCATGCGCTGACGGACCTGGCCGATAGGTGCGCGGTCGCCGAGGTGATCGGTGAGGCGCTCGTGAATGGTCAGGAAGTTATGGTCGTGGTAGCCGTTGACGGTGGCGCGAGGCAGGAGCACTACGTTTTTCAGGCTTTTCAGCTCGGCAATTACGGTGGCGACCCATTCAGCAGCGGGTTTGCCATCAAGGCTTTCGCGGCTGTCCAGCAGGCTGCCGCCGAATTCTTCCTGTTCATCGGCCAGAATCACCCGGGCACCGCTGCGAGCGGCCGCCAGAGCAGCGGCGAGGCCTGCTGGGCCACCACCGACGATCAGCACATCGCAGTGCTGGTTCATGGCGTCGTAAGTGTCCGGGTCGTTTTCAGTCGGTGAACGACCGAGGCCGGCGGCCTTACGAATGTACTTCTCGTAAGTCATCCAGAACGATTGCGGGTACATGAAGGTTTTGTAGTAGAAACCCGGCGGCATCAGCTTGCCGCCGACTTTGCCGAGAATCCCCATCACGTCATTGTTCACGTTCGGCCAGCCGTTGGTGCTGGTCGCGACCAGGCCCGAATAAAGTGCCTGTTGCGTGGCGCGCACGTTCGGGATCTGCGTCGCTTCGGTAGCGCCAATCTGCAGTACCGCGTTTGGCTCTTCAGAGCCTGCTGCGAAGATGCCACGAGGGCGGGAATACTTGAAGCTGCGGCCTATGACATCAACGCCGTTGGCCAGCAGGGCTGCGGCGAGCGTGTCGCCCTCAAAGCCCTGATAGGTCTGACCGTTGAAGTTGAAGTTCAGGACTTTGCTGCGGTCGATGCGGCCGCCGTTGGGCAGTCGGTTGGTCTGGCTCATACCTGGTCTCCCTCGCCGCTGGCTGTCTTCTCAAACGCAGGGTTGCTGAACTGCGGTTTAGCGCCAATCGGGTAGGTTTCGAGAATTTCGTAAGTCACGGTATCGCGGGTGGCGTTGAAGTACTGACGGCAACCGGCGGCGTGGATCCACAGTTCGTGATGCAGCCCGCGAGGGTTATCGCGGAAGAACATGTAGTCGCCCCATTGCTCGTCGGTGCAGGCTGCCGGGTCCAGTGGACGCGGTATGTGAGCCTGGCCAGACGCGTGGAATTCCTCTTCGGAGCGCAGTTCGCCACAGTGAGGGCAGAAGATGTGCAACATGGTAGTGCTCCTCTTAGTGGGCGACCGCAGCGGCGCCGTGTTCGTCGATCAACGCACCATTGTGGAAACGGTCGATGGAGAAAGGTTTGGCGAGCGGATGCATTTCACCCTTCGCCAGGCTTGCAGCGAACACGTTGCCCGAGCCCGGCGTGGCTTTGAAACCACCGGTGCCCCAGCCGCAGTTGAAGAACATGTTCGGGACGGGCGTTTTGGAGATGATCGGGCAAGCGTCCGGCGTGGTGTCGACGATGCCGCCCCACTGACGGTTCATGCGCACGCGTGACAACACCGGGAACATCTCGACGATGGCCTGAATCGTGTGTTCGATCACCGGGTATGAACCGCGCTGGCCGTAGCCGTTATAGCCGTCAATACCGGCCCCGATCACCAGGTCACCCTTGTCGGACTGGCTGATGTAGCCGTGTACGGCGTTGGACATGATCACGCTGTCGATAATGGGCTTGATTGGCTCGGACACCAGCGCTTGCAGCGGGTGGGATTCAACGGGCAGACGGAAGCCTGCCAGTTTCGCCATGTGTCCCGAGTTACCGGCTGTTACCACACCGACGCGCTTGGCACCGATGAAACCTTTGTTGGTTTCTACACCGATGCACACGCCGTTTTCCTTGCGGAAACCGATGACTTCGGTTTGCTGAATCAAATCCACGCCCAACGCATCGGCAGCACGGGCATAGCCCCAGGCCACGGCATCGTGACGTGCCACGCCGCCGCGACGTTGCACGGTGGCGCCGATGATTGGGTAGCGTGTGTTTTTCGAGCAATCCAGGTACGGGATTTCTTCCGCTACCTGTTTGCCATTGAGCAGCTCACCGTCTACGCCGTTGAGACGGTTGGCGCTGACCCGACGCTCTGAGTCGCGAATGTCCTGCAGGGTGTGGCACAGGTTGTATACGCCGCGCTGGGAGAACATCACGTTGTAGTTCAAGTCCTGAGACAGGCCTTCCCACAGTTTCATGGCGTGTTCGTAGAGATGCGCTGACTCATCCCACAGATAGTTGGAGCGTACGATAGTCGTGTTACGTGCGGTGTTGCCGCCGCCCAACCAGCCTTTCTCGACCACGGCCACATTAGTGATGCCGTGTTCTTTGGCCAGGTAGTAAGCCGTCGCCAGACCGTGTCCGCCGCCACCAACAATGACCACGTCATAGACTTTTTTCGGGGTTGGCGTGCGCCACATGCGCTGCCAGTTTTCGTGGTGGCTGAGGGAGTGTTTGAGAAGGCCGAAGCCTGAGTAATGCTGCATGAATAACTACTCCTGACTCAGCTATAAACCGGGAAATCGGAACACAGGGCTGCAACCTGGCTGGCGACATTGGCCTCGACGTCGGCATCACCGAGGTTGTCGAGGATGTCGCAGATCCAGCCGGCCAGCGTGATGCATTGGGTAACTTTGAAGCCGCGAGTGGTGACCGCCGGGGTGCCGATACGCAGACCCGAGGTCACGAACGGTGATTGCGGGTCGTTAGGCACCGAGTTCTTGTTGACGGTGATGTGCGCACGACCCAAAGCAGCATCGGCGTCTTTGCCGGTCAGGCCCTGACGGATCAGGCTGACCAGGAACAAATGGTTATCGGTGCCACCGGAGACCACGTCGTAGCCACGGTCGATGAACACCTGCGCCATGGCCTGAGCGTTATCGATGACTTGTTGTTGATACGCGACGAAGCCTGGCTCCGCCGCTTCTTTGAAGCACACGGCCTTGGCGGCGATCACGTGCATCAACGGGCCGCCCTGACCGCCTGGGAATACCGCCGAGTTGAGCTTTTTCTCGATTTCTTCGTTGGCCTTGGCCAGGATCAAACCACCACGTGGACCGCGCAGGGTTTTATGAGTGGTGGTGGTCACGACGTCTGCGTAGGGCAGCGGGTTCGGGTACAGACCGGCCGCGACCAGCCCGGCAACGTGAGCCATGTCGACAAACAGGTAAGCGCCGACCTTGTCAGCGATGGCCCGGAAGCGCGGGAAGTCGAGGGTTTTCGAATAGGCCGAGAAACCGGCGATGATCATTTTTGGCTTGGACTCGACGGCGATGCGCTCGACTTCGTCGTAATCGATCAGACCGGTGTTGGTGTCGATGCCGTACTGCACCGCATTGTAGAGCTTGCCGGAGAAGCTGACTTTAGCGCCATGGGTCAAGTGACCACCGTGGGCCAGGCTCATGCCCAGCACGGTGTCGCCTGCTTGCAGCAGTGCCAGATAAACCGCGGCGTTCGCCGAACTGCCGGAATGCGGCTGGACGTTGGCGTAATCAGCGCCGAACAATTGTTTGGCACGCTCGATGGCGAGTACTTCAACTTTATCCACATGCTCGCAGCCGCCGTAATAGCGCTTGCCCGGATACCCTTCGGCGTACTTGTTGGTCAGGCCGCTGCCCTGGGCTTCCATCACGCGCTGGCTGGTGTAGTTCTCCGAGGCGATCAGCTCGATGTGATCTTCCTGACGCTGCTCTTCGGCATTCATCGCGGCCAGCAGTGCATCGTCATAGCCTTGGATTTGGTCATTCTTGCTGAACATCGCGGTTCTCCCAGCGGCGGCGTAGCGCCTGACTTATCGGTAGAGCCGCAGCATCTAAGCAGGGCCCTTTGACAGCGATACTAGGGCCGGACCAAAGACGCCAAATGCCTGCGCGCGCCACGCAAAGGTGCGTTTACGACATGGGTGGGAGAGGAGGGGGAAATACGCGGGAGGTGAGGTTGGAATGTGATCCATGTGGGAGCTGGGCTTGCCCGCGATAAGGTCGACGCAACTCTCGGATAGACCGAGGTGTCCTTATCGCGGGCAAGCCCAGCTCCCACAAGGAAAATGCAGTGTGCAGGGATTAAACGGCCTTGCCGGGCAACTGCCCATCCGCCCGGAACATCCCGCGAATACCGCGTACGGCCTGACGAATCCGGTCCTGATTCTCGATCAGCGCGAAGCGCACATGGTCGTCGCCGTACTCACCAAAACCGACACCCGGTGACACGCAAACCTTGGCTTCAGCCAGCAGCTTTTTAGCGAACTCCAATGAGCCCATATGCGCGTAGGCGGGAGGGATCTTGGCCCAGACGTACATAGACGCTTTTGGATTCTCGACCATCCAGCCCAGTTCATGCAGGCCTTTGACCAACACGTTGCGGCGCTGGCGATACTGCTCGGCAATATCGAGCACGCATTGCTGATCGCCTTCCAGTGCAGCAATGGCCGCGACCTGCAGCGGTGTGAATGTGCCGTAGTCGTGGTAGCTCTTGATCCGCGCCAGAGCGTTGACCAGCTCCGGGTTACCGACCATGAAACCGATTCGCCAGCCCGCCATGTTGTAGCTTTTGGACAGGGTGAAGAACTCGACAGCGATGTCTTTGGCGCCCGGCACCTGCATGATCGAAGGGGCTTTCCAGCCGTCGTAGACGATGTCGGCGTAGGCCAGATCATGAACCACCAACACGTCGTATTGCTTGGCCAGCGCAACCACTCGCTCGAAGAAATCCAGTTCCACGCACTGCGCTGTCGGGTTGGACGGGAAGCCGAGGATCATCATTTTCGGTTTCGGGATCGAGCCGCGAATGGCTTTTTCCAGCTCGGCGAAGAAGTCCACACCGGGAATCAGTGGCACTGATCGTACTTGAGCGCCAGCAATCACCGCGCCGTAGATATGAATCGGATAGCTCGGGTTCGGTACCAATACCGTGTCGCCCTGGTCGAGGGTAGCAAGCATCAAGTGCGCCAGGCCTTCCTTCGAGCCGATGGTGACGATGGCTTCTTCTTCCGGGTCGATATCGACGTCGTAGCGTTTTTTATACCAGTTGGAGATCGCCCGACGCAGACGCGGAATGCCACGCGAAGTCGAGTAGCCGTGAGTGTCTTCACGTTGGGCGACGGTAACGAGTTTTTCGACAATGTGCGGAGGGGTTGGCCCGTCGGGGTTGCCCATGCTCAAGTCGATGATGTCTTCACCACGACGGCGAGCGGCCATTTTCAGCTCGGCGGTGATATTGAATACATAAGGGGGGAGTCGATCGATGCGCGCAAAACGGCGCGGCGAAGGTAGGTCTGCCATGGAGGCCTCAGATACGTAAGCGCCCGGAACCGTCCGAGCGACGTTGGCCACTGCGGTGGCCAGCGCAGAAGATAAGGGCGCTGGTGGCGTTTTGTCTACAGGGATTTTTGAGGATCTGGTTTGTAGGAGCGCGCTTGCCCGCGATGCGCGGTGTCATTCAGACAATTATCATCTGGCTAGACGCCATCGCGGGCAAGCGCGCTCCTACAGGGGCGTGGGTGTGATCCATATTGCCAATATTTCCCGCAACCCCAACAGCACCAGAAAATGCGCGGGATAGATCGCGTATGCCCAGCGCCGCATCGGTTTGACCGGGAAGTTGAGGCGACGACGCAATAAAGCCAGCCCGAGCGCCGGCCCGATCAGACAGACAATCAGTGAGCCAATCGAGATCGGATCGCCCCAGGCGGCCCCAGCAAACATCTGAGGCCAGGCATTGCTCGCCACGCAAACAACGCCCGGCAACAAGGCGAACCAGAGCGGCCGATGCAGCGCAAGCAGAAGCGCCAGCGGCAGCAGCGTGCCAAAGAAACCGAACATCAAATATTTGTGGAATAAAGCGGCGACCAGCAGCGAACCGAGCGCCATCAATCGCGTTGCAGGCAATCGGTGTCGCCAGCCTTGGGCAATCAGCAAACCGAGCACCAGCGTCGGCAATACGTTCAGCGTGTGGGCGTCATCCGCCATGTACAGCCGATAGGGGAGCTCGGCCAGCACGGCGAACAAGAGCATCCATCCCAGATAACGCCACTGCACTTTGGGGTCAGGAAACAGCGCGGATTTGCGACCCAGATTGGCCGCAATCGCCAGACAGAACCAAGGGAATGCCAGGCGGCCCGGTACGTACAGCACATCTATCGACCAGCCGACATAGCGCAAGTGGTCGAGTACCATGGCCAGCATCGCCAGCCACTTGAGCAAGTCGAGCGCCTTGTCGCGTCCGGGCAGGTAAGGCGGGTTCGATAGATCCATATCTCTCCGAGAGGGTTAAGCGCGGATTCTAAGGTGGAACGAATTACCTGTGGGAGCGGTGCTTGCCCGCGATAAGGCTGGACGCGATCTAAAGTGAACTGCGTCCAGCCTTATCGCGGGCAAGCACCGCTCCCACAGGTCCAGCGCATGTCACAAAATCGGTGTTTGCAACACAACAACCCATGACCAAGCCCTGCGATCTTCGCTACAGTGCGCAGCATAATCAATGACAAGGATTCGGCCATGACCGATAAAAGCCAGCAGTTTGCCAGTGATAACTATTCGGGCATCTGTCCTGAAGCCTGGGCTGCGATGGAACAGGCTAACCACGGCCATCAACGTGCGTATGGCGATGACGAATGGACCGCGCGTGCCTCGGATCAATTCCGTAAATTATTTGAAACCGACTGTGAAGTGTTCTTCGCCTTCAACGGCACGGCGGCCAACTCAATGGCCCTGTCTTCGTTGTGCCAGAGCTATCACAGCGTTATCTGCTCGGAAACCGCTCACGTCGAAACTGACGAATGCGGCGCTCCGGAGTTCTTCTCCAACGGCTCCAAGCTGCTCACTGCACGCAGCGAACAGGGCAAGCTGACGCCTGAGTCGATCCGCGAAGTGGCGCTCAAACGTCAGGATATTCACTATCCGAAACCTCGGGTCGTGACCCTGACCCAAGCCACCGAAGTCGGTAGTGTTTACCAGCCAGAAGAACTCAAGGCGATCAGCGCAACCTGCAAAGAGTTGAATCTGAATCTGCACATGGACGGCGCGCGATTTGCCAACGCCTGTGCATTTATCGAGTGTTCACCCGCTGAGCTGACCTGGAAGGCGGGTGTCGATGTGCTGTGCTTTGGTGGCACCAAGAACGGCATGGCGGTGGGCGAGGCGATTCTGTTCTTCAACCACAAGCTGGCTGAAGACTTTGATTACCGTTGCAAGCAGGCCGGGCAACTGGCGTCGAAGATGCGCTTCCTGTCAGCACCCTGGGTTGGGCTGCTGGAAGGTGATGCCTGGCTCAAACACGCCAATCATGCCAACCATTGCGCGCAATTGCTGGCGTCGTTGGTGAAGGACATTCCGGGTGTTGAACTGATGTTCCCGGTCCAGGCTAACGGTGTATTCCTGCAATTGTCACAACCTGCCATTGCGGCACTCACGGCCAAGGGCTGGCGCTTCTACACCTTCATCGGCAACGGCGGCGCGCGCTTCATGTGCTCATGGGACACCGAGGAGGCCCGCGTGCGCGAGTTGGCAGCGGATATCCGGTTGGTGATGGGGGCTTAACGCGAGAACTCAGTTGGAATGCAACCTGTGGGAGCCGAGCTTGCTCGCGATTAAGACTGGATGCGGTTTAGATTAGATCGCGATGCCCCTATCGCGAGCAAGCTCGGCTCCCACATGGAGCCCGCATTTCAAATTTGAATCAGGGTTTAGTTCTGCGCAATCGTCTTCGAAATCGCTTCCACCGTCGCATCGACCTTCTCGCGGCAGAGGTCCAGCTCGACCTGATGTTGCTGTTTGAGCTCGATCTGCTGTGAGCACAGGTTAAGGGCGGCCAGCACCAGCAGGCGGTCGCCAATCAGCGTCGGGTATTTGCGCTTGGTGTCGGCCAGCGATGCGCGCAGCAATGCGGTGGCTTGCTGCAGGTTTTGCTCTTCACCGGCCGGGGCCTTGATCGAATAGTCGTTGCCGAGAATCGAAACGACCGTCACCCCGTTTCTGTCAGTGCTCATGCGCTGACTGCGCTTGCGCTGGTCGCACGGTCAACAAGGGCCTGAATCCGCGCCGCAGTGGCACCTTGTTTCTCTTCCTGCTCCATCAGACTCAGTTGCAGACTGTCGTTGTCATCCCTGGCTTGGGCCAGCTCCGTGCTGAGCTGAGCGTTTGTGCTTTGCAGTTGCTGGTTTTGTTGCACCAGATCGCTGACAAGTTGTTCCAACTGGCTAAGGGATGCTTCCAACATTTTGATTTCTCTAGCAAATTTCAACGGGCGCACACCTTAAAGAAAAGTCACTGCGCATACCAGTTAAGCCACTTAAATAACGGCGTTCTGGCGCGCTGCGTCCTCCCTGAAGGCAAGTGCATAAACAGGCCCTGTTGACTGTGATTTTCCGATCTGGTTCCTGCTGCTCGTCAGTCGGGCCAGGCCGAGGAAACATGTCGTCTTCGATATTCCCGTATTTTTTGCTCAAAGCCCTGTAAACGTTGCCTTTCAATGACTTACATGGCTTTTTGCTATATCGAAAAGAGCCTGCGACCTTACGCCACGCCTGATTTCAGTGCATCGGCCTCAAGTCCCTCACCCTGTAACCGATAGGCATCACCACCTCTTCTATTCACTTCAACGCAAGGAATGCGCTTCTTCTTTTGGGAAAACCCATGTCATTACGCACCATGAATATCGCGCCCCGCGCGTTTCTCGGCTTTGCCTTGATCGGCACCCTTATGTTGGTCCTCGGCGTTTTTGCGCTGTCGCAGATGAGCAAGATCCGTGACGCAGGCGATGAGATCGCAAAAAGCAGCGTTCCCAGCATCCAGAGTCTGGACCGACTCACCGAAATCAGCATTCGCCTGCGCGTTCTGTCCTATCGTCTATTGATCAACCGCGAACCGGACATTCAGAACAAGACCATCGATTTGTTCGCCATGCGTAACAAGCAAATCACTGACGCCCAGGCTGTCTATGAAAAATTCATTACCTCTCCAGAGGAGCAATCCGCCTACAACGAGTATGTGCGACTGCTAGGGGAGTACCGCCAGCTAGAAGAACGCATCAAGAGCCTGAGTCGTGCTGGCAAGATTGATGAGTTGGGTCAATTGCTCAATGAAGAAACGCTGGCCAACTCCGATCAGATGAACGTGGCGCTGGCCAGGCTGGTCGAGATCAATGCCAAGGAATTGAGAGATACCAACATGGACGCTGCCGAGCAGTATTCTTCGGCATTCACTCTGGTAGTTAGCCTGCTGATCATCACCACGATCCTGACCATCCTGTTCGCCTGGCTGTTGACCCGCAGTATCACCCAGCCAATTGCTTCAGCGCTTGAAGCCGCAGAAACCATCGCTGAGGGTAATCTGACTCGCCCGATCAAAGCCGACGGTACTGACGAAGCCGGTCGTTTGCTCGCCGCCATGCAGAAAATGCAGGAAAAGCTACGTGACACATTGACCCGTATTTCGGGTTCCGCCACCCAGCTTGCTTCTGCTGCTGAAGAGCTGAATGCGGTGACCGACGAGAGCGCTCGTGGCCTGGCTGAGCAGAACAACGAAATCGAACAAGCCGCTACTGCTGTCAACCAGATGACCAGCGCTGTGGAAGAGGTGGCGCGTAACGCGGTCAGTACTTCTGAAGCATCCAAAAACGCTACCGCTTCGGCGGGTGATGGTCGTGATCTGGTTCAGGAAACTGTCAATGCCATCGAGCGCATGAGCGGCGACGTGCAGAGCACTGCAACACTGATCGGTAATCTGGCTGAAGAGTCCCGTGACATTGGCAAAGTGCTGGATGTGATTCGCGGCCTGGCTGACCAGACCAACTTGCTGGCCCTCAACGCCGCAATTGAAGCGGCGCGTGCCGGTGAAGCCGGTCGTGGTTTTGCCGTGGTCGCGGACGAAGTGCGTGCCTTGGCGCATCGCACTCAGCAGTCCACCAGCGAAATCGAACGCATGATCGGCAGCATTCAAGGTGGCACTGAACAGGCAGTCAGCTCAATGCGTAACAGTACTGAGCGTGCTGAGTCGACCCTGAGCATCGCCAAAGGCGCAGGGCTGGCGCTGGACACCATCAACACCGCCGTGGTGGAAATCAACGAGCGTAATCTGGTAATCGCCAGTGCCGCCGAAGAGCAGGCTCAAGTGGCTCGTGAAGTGGACCGCAACCTGGTGAACATCCGTGATCTGTCGGCCCAGTCGTCCGACGGCGCCACCCAGACCAGTGCTGCCAGCAGCGAGCTGACCCGGTTGGCGGTTGACCTGAACGGCATGGTTTCGCGGTTTAGTTTGTAAGCGCGATACCCGCTCTCTGTAGGAGCCAACTTGTTGGCGAGGCGTCAGACCTGCTTTGCCAGGTAAATCGCCTCGCGAACAAGTTCGCTCCTATCAAACATCACTCCAATAATGGATTTGAAACGCGGACCTTGTAGGAGCTAACTTGTTGGCGAAGCGGAATTTCTGACGATGCGGGTCCGACGTCTCGCCAACAAGTTGGCTCCTACAGGTCACCCGTTTGCTGCGCGACAGCGCGGTGTCAGGGATACCGGGACCACTCCTACCTGTATCAATCGCTCAGGCGATCAATACTCGATCCGCACATCCCCCTTCGGAATGCTGCAGCACGACAGAATGTAGCCTTCGGCTTCGTCTTCTTCGGTGATCCCGCCGTTGTGCTCCATCTCCACTTCGCCGCTGAGCTTCATCACCTTGCAGGTTCCGCAGATACCCATGCCGCAGGCTTTGGGGATCATCAGGCCGAGCTTGGCTGCGGCTGCGTGGACGGTTTCGCCCGGTGCCACGCGGATGCTCTTGCCGGTGTCGGTGAATTCCACCTGATGCAGATCCGATGCATCGACTTCCGGTGCGTCAGCGGCGATTTCCGCTTGTTCCACAGCATCGGCACGGGCTTCGGGAGGCGTCGCGCCGAACGATTCCTCATGGTATTGCGCCATGTTGAAACCGTTGGCTTCCAGCAGGCGTTTGACGGCCGTCATGTAAGGCGTCGGGCCGCAGCAGAACACCTCGCGCTCCATGAAGTCCGGCACCATCAGCTCTAGCATCTTCTGATTCAGATACCCGCGATAACCGGCCCAAGGCTCGCCAAGGCCATGCTTCTCGCAGATCAGGTGCAGGCTGAAGTTATCGATCCGCGACGCCATGTGCTCCAGCTCGCGGTGATAAATGATGTCTTTGGGGGTGCGGGCACTGTGCACGAACACCATGTCGACGTTGGCGTTGGTGTCGTAGAACCAGCGCGCCATGGACATCACCGGCGTGATGCCGACGCCGCCACTCAGGTAGAGGATTTTCGGGTTTGGGAAGTCTATTGCGTTAAACAGCCCGACCGGACCGTGGACCGCCAGCTCCTGACCTTCATGCAGCGTGTCGTGCAGATAGTTGGAAACCTTGCCGCCAGGCACGCGCTTGATGGTGACCGAGAAGCTGTAAGGCACCGAAGGCGAGCTGGAAATGGTGTACGAGCGCATCACCGGCACGCCTTCGATTTCAAGCTCCAGGGTCACGAACTGACCGGGCTTGAAGAAGAACATGATCGGCTGGTCAGCCATGAAACAGAAGGTGCGCACGTCCCAGGTTTCCTGGATCACTTTGACGACGCGAACCAGGTGACGGCCGTTCGCCCATGTCTGGGTATTTACCGGGCTCAGGAAGCTTTGGGACATGCTGAATCTCCAACGGCCGACGACCGGCCTCATGATGCGAATTCTGCGTAAGGCGCAGACCACCCACTTACCTGCCAGCGACATCGGCGTACTTATCGCGACCAGCCCCTGATTACCTGCATTAGCGCGTCGGGAACGGATTCGGCCATGTCGCCCATGGATAAGGTCAAGTCTGCGCCGGACTCCACACTCGCCACTAAATGTTTATCGAAAAGCATGAGCGGCAAAACAATCGCCGTCTTGCGTGCCAAACGCCACAAAGAACCGTATTAGCCACATTCGCCGACCGTAAACCGTATGGTCATGAGGACTTCAAACGATGGACGTCACCGCAACCTTGAGCTTGGGCGATCCGCTGGAACCGGCACGTAAGGCCACTGCCGAAATGCTGCAGAATCGCGAACGCACTTATTCGCTGCCGCAGCCTTTCTACAGTGATGAGCGGTTGTTTGAAATCGATATGCAGGAGATCTTCCACAAAGAGTGGCTGATCGCAGGCATGACCGCCGAGATTCCGGCCAAGGGTAACTACCTGACGCTGCAGATCGGCAAGAACCCGGTGGTTGTGGTGCGCGGTCCGGATGGTGCGGTCAATGCCTTCTTCAACGTTTGCCGCCATCGCGGTTCGCGTCTGTGCACCAAGGAGAAGGGCAAGGTCGCCAAACTGGTGTGCCCATACCACCAGTGGACCTACGAGCTTGATGGTCGCCTGTTGTACGCGGGCAGCGAAATGGGCGATGACTTCGACATGAAGAACTTCAGCCTCAAGCCCATTAACGTGAAAACCGCGGGTGGCTATATCTTTATCAGCCTCGCGGAAAACCCGCCTGCCATCGACGAGTTCCTGCAGACCCTCAAGCACTACATGGAACCGTACGACATGGAAAACACCAAGGTGGCGGTGCAGACCACCTTGATGGAAAAGGCCAACTGGAAGCTGGTGCTGGAAAACAACCGCGAGTGCTATCACTGCACTGGCTCACATCCAGAACTGCTCAACACACTGCTGGAGTGGGACGACGTTACCGACCCGCGTGCGACCCAGTCGTTCAAGGACCATGTCGCCGAATCGGCTGCGGCCTGGGAGGCTGAGAAGATCCCGTTCGCTCACGCTGCTTTTGGCTTGCGCAACCGTATCGTGCGCATGCCGCTGCTCAAAGGCACGGTGTCCATGACCATGGACGGCAAACAGGGCTGCAAGAAACTCATGGGCCGGATCACAAACCCGGACCTGGGCTCGATGCGCATCCTGCACCTGCCGCACTCCTGGAACCACTGCATGGGCGATCACATCATCGTGTTCACGGTGTGGCCGATCAGCGCCCAGGAAACTATGGTCAGCACCAAATGGCTGGTACACAAAGATGCCGTTGAAGGTGTGGACTACGACGTGGCTCGCTTGCGCGAAGTCTGGGATGCAACCAACGATCAGGACCGCCGTCTGGCTGAAGAAAACCAGCGCGGCATCAATTCCGACGCCTACCAGCCAGGTCCTTACTCGAAGACCTATGAGTTCGGTGTGGTCAACTTCATCGACTGGTACAGTGCCCGCATGCTTGAAAACATGGGCGCCGAGCCAGCGCCGTATCTGAAGGGTGTGGCGGTTAATCACGAGTGATGCATTAGAACCCTGTAGTAGCGGCCCCGGGTCTCTGACGCCACTCTGTCACGAAGCAAACGAGAACCTGTAGGAGCGCGCTTGCCCGCGATTTGGTCTGTCAGTCGATGAATATATCGCCTGTGCTGACGCAATCGCGGGCAAGCGCGCTCCTACAGGTAAAATCATTCCAAAATCAGGTGGTTATATACCTTTTGGTAAGAGCTTCCGCAGATTGTTTTTCATCTGATCAAATCCCCGCAGGCCTAATCCTTCTGGATATTACCAGCCCGAGTAAATAACTAATCCACCGAGCAATCCCACAGCAATTGTGGAGAAGTCACTACTCCCTTTTATAAAACCGTTCTGAAGAGTGACTATCAAGTAGTTTCGTTGGCATAGCCACGACTTTCCGCTCGCACCCCCTGATGCCCAAGCCGTTGATGTAGTCGCTGGAAGACAAATTTCTGCATTTGCATCTTCTGTGATATCGCACCTCTCTAAACACTAAGTCCTACACGAATAGATGAGGTTATGCATGGGGTTGCTTATGTATTCCTACAACGTGCTGGAATTTTCCTACGGCATTATCGGATGTCGAAAATATTAAACGACTTGGCACGTTATTGAACGAAGTGGTACCAATACACCACTCGCGGCGCATGCCGTGAGCACGAAGGGAATTATTCCCGTTCACATAAATATATGGAGTACATCAAATGGGTCGTAAGCGTTCTGAAATCGCAATTGTTCCGTTCAACAAAAATGATGAGTTTGTAGGGGGGCTCTTGCCTAGTGAGACTCTGTTTTATTCACATGACTAATGTTGTGTAGCCCACGGGCTAGCTTGGGGGGGTGACCCCCAAGCACTACTTCAAGGAGCGAAAAATGTTTGAGCGTGATTTCTCTGTAATATCATCTGAGGAAAAAGTCCTGCAGGCTGCATCTTCGTTAGGTTTCTCGTTTTCGACAGAATTCAAAAATGCCTCAAAGACAGTTGCAGTATCGAAGTTGATAGACAAAACCGGCGTAACAGTAGCCGAAGGTGCCGGTAAAGGAATATTTTGTAAAATTGGTGCGCAGGCTGAAAGTCTGGAGCACTTTGCTCTGGATGATAATTTACTTACGGGTCTGGTTTCCTCCGCTATAGATGATATCCGTAGTCAGCCTTCGCTCAGTATGGACGGATTGCTGGCTAATCTTCCCAAAAGCCGTTCTGCAATCGACTGCGTCGAAATGCATGACATGCTCACGGGTGGCAAGGTAAGAGTACCTGCTGTAATTCAACTGCCATGCAAGGAGTTGGGAGATAAAATTGAGACGCACCCTGAGCTTTCCTATCTCAATCGCTATTCATCAAACTCAGGTCTTGCATTTGGTTGCTCAAAAAATGAAGCGATACTTCACGGGCTTAATGAGGTTGTTGAGAGACATGCACTTTCAAAGGTCCTAATGTCTCTGTGCGGTCAGCACGAAAAGCTACTGCTGAAATCTCCAAGTGCGGAGCTACTGGACGAATTATTTTTTGGTCAAGACTGTCTTCGCGCTTCGGTGGACGGAATGAAAGTATTGCTCACACATACCATTTATGGTGTCTATTTCTGTATGGCTATTCCGAAAAGGCCAGATGGCAGGTACCCCGTATGTCTCATCGGGTCTGGATGTTCTGTAGATGCGCGTGTAGCGATCGAACGTGCTTCAACCGAGCTTCTTCAGGCGTTGGAGTTGTTCGACGAGTCAGAGAGGGACAATGATCTCAAGGCCTATTCATTGATGCATCGGTCATTGAAATTACAGCCGCTGATCGACCTTGAAGTGCTCAGAAATAATGAATACATATGCAGGCGGCTGGATCCTCCCGGGAAAAAAAAACGGTCGCGCATCAGCTTGAATATATAATTGAACAGATTTCTGCTACCGGCTTGCGGATATTACGTCGAACATTGCTTGAATTTGATAACGGTTGCGTGGTGACTCAGATATACATACCTGGTGTGGAGCGCTTCAACTTGGTTCGAGCTGGTATTCCTGTGGTGCCGCAACATTTGCTGCATGCTAATAGGTCTTTTTCTTAAAGGCACTTAGTAAAATGTTCAATTTCTTGAAAGATACCTTTCTCGCAAAAAAGAGACTTTTTCTTAGCGCAACGGCTATAACGGTCCTTCTGAAAGGCGTTGCTGTCATTCCTGCGCTTTTATTGGGGAAGATTATTGATGGCCTCGTTTCTCCAGGCGTTGTTCCCGCCTCCGGTGTGTTTTGGCTTTTTGCAGCGTTGTGTATAGCGATTGTTTTTCAGTCTGTTGTCAGTCCACTGCAAACGTATCAACTGGTGAGCCTTGTGCAGACGACGCTGAAGGAAAAATCTATTGAATGGACCAAAGCTATCCTGGAGAAAGAGTTTGAAGCTTTTTCAGCTTTTAGACTCGGAGGATTGATTAAGGCCGTGGAGCGAGGCATCACCGCTCATGAAAAACTACTGACTTTTTTCATTACCTCAGGTTTTCCACTTTTCATTGAGTTGATTTTGGTCGGGGCAGTATTTGCCTATGCTGGAGGGTTTGCGCTCTTTATAGTGCTTCTGGGTATATCGATCGGATATATGCTGCTTTACCACTATCTGGTTAACTGGAGAAGGCCCTATTTGCTAGTTGTCAATACTGAGGAAGATCTGGTTTCCTCCAGGCTATTTGAGACACTTAATGCTGGAAAAATAGTTAAACTAGAGCAAGCCTGTGACCATGCTCTTGGGCCGCTGTGCGAAAGTTACACGGCCTACGCGCGAGCGGCTACGAAGGTCGCCAGTACTGGCGCTGTTCTCGGGTCAATCAGGGTTCTTTATACGGGCCTTTCAACGACTGCTTTACTGGCCTGGGGCGTTCAGGATCAGTTATCAGCTTCGCCGCATTTGACCGTAGGTAGCCTGGTTGCGGTGTTTTCTATTGCTGGGATGTTTTTGAATAACTTTAGTCAGTTAGCGGAGGCTTACAGGACGCTCGATCAGTTTTTAGTCGATAAGAAAAGACTTCAGGAGATTTTATCGTTAGAGAATCTTCTACAGGTGCTTCAAACCCCATTCCCAGACCGCCTTTCGATGTTGAGTCTTTCGGTTATGAGTCCGCTAACTGACAGGCCTATGCGTTTTCAACGTGAGCAATCAGTTGCGATCATCGGACCCAGCGGAGCGGGGAAGACGACATTGTTGGAATCACTGGCAGGCGTGGTAAAGACCCGGCGGCATCACCTTGGCTTCAACGACCGGCGGCTCCAGCCTCATGACATTGAGGGGTATTTGCGCCGTGTTCGCTACTGCCCACAGGGGCCTGCGTTTATGGAGGGTGCTTTTGAGCACTCCGTGCTGTTCGGCCGCGAGACATCTTCGGTTCTCGCTCACGTCGTGGATGACCTCGAATTGCGGGAGTTGGTCGAAAATCGGCTCATTTCTGAAGGTGCTAAAAACATCTCCGGGGGCGAAGCGAAGCGGCTTTCGCTGTTGCGGTTGATTAACCGTCCGGGGGATTTCAATTTGTTTGATGAGCCCACCGCGTCCCTGGACCAAGACACACGGTTGCGGGTATGGGATGTCATTTTTGGCCACTTCAAAAGCAGCGGGCTGATTTGTGTAACTCATGATTTGGAAGCGTTGCCACAATTTGATCGAGTCATTGTCATGAAGCAGGGGGCAGTGGCCGCTGATGGTCCATGGTCTGAGTTAGAAGGTGAGGGGCGGATTGCAGAATTGGTGGCTCAAATCGTTTCAGGTCCATATCAACCCTGATCTGGCTACGGCCGTGATGCCCTTGGTGAGAAGTTTCTCTCTTTTTACCGTGGTACATGGATCTGCACACGTTATCCACAGATATGTACACAGCGATTGTGGAAAAGCACGTCCGAGACTTCTGAAACGCCATTTAAAACGAGGACTTATCCAGAATAAACCTCGTTAACGTGTTATTGATCAATTATTGATCATGTCCATAGAGCCCACGCCTCTAAAGGCCTGGAGCCGATCGCAAACACCTTATCCACAGAAGCGCCAACAGAGTTTGGGGGCAACTTTGAGTCAGTGGCGTCGTATCTGTGGAAAACCTTTGAAAGCCTTGTTTTTAAAGGTTGACAGAAGGGGATTCGAGCTTTTATTTGGTAATTGGTCGTTTTTTAATCGTTTGCTTGAAAGCCTTTATATACGTGGCCTCCAGAGGTAAGCGAACAACTTGTCCACAGAAGCGCCAACAGACTTTGTGGGTAGTTGTGGATGATCAGTTTTTTCAGTGGATGCTTTATCCACAATGAAAAACCAATAAAAACCGTGGGTTATGCTGGTTGTTTTTCGATCAATGAGCTGTAAGGCGCGGCCAGCATGGGATGCAGGGATCAGCGAACAACTTATCCACAGAGCCACTAACAACCAATGTGCACAACTCCTACATATCGCACAACGCGATACCCTGTGGGAGCGAGGCTTGCCCGCGAAGAACGATGACGCGGTAGACCTGATAAAACGGGGCGCCTGTATTCGCGGGCAAGCCTCGCTCCAACGGATCACCTAAGCCCGTCGACGCCATTGGCTCAGGCTCTGATCGAGGCGGGCGGGGCTTGACGCTCCCAGGCTTGAATATCCCTGGTAGGAGCGAACTTGTTCGCGAGGAGATCGGCCAGGCTATAGATTTTCATCGTCTGTAGATGTGCTCGCGAACAAGTTCGCTCCTACCGTTCTGCTCAGTGGCTTTAGAAAGAATGACTCTGCTGCCGTCGACGCCATTGGCTCAGGGTCTGGTCGAGGCGGGCGGGGCTGTCGATTTCCTGGCGACGTGCGTGGCTGAACAGGATCAGCGCCAGCTCTGCTGTCACCAACGCATCGGCGCTGGCGTGGTGGCGCTCTTCTGCATGCAGTCCGAAGAATTGTGTCCAGTCATCAAGCCCGGCTTTACGAAAACCAGCCTGTGGAAAAAGCATAGGCGCGATTTCAGCTACGTCGAGAAAGTGATGCTCAAGGCGGTAGTCCAGGTTCTCTTTCAGAGCCCGGCTGAGCATGTGCTGATCAAAAGGCGCATGGAACGCCAGCAGCGGGCTTTCACCCACGAACTCCATGAAATCCAGCAGAGCCTGTACAGGTTCACTACCCGCCGCAATGGCGCTGGGTGCCAGGCCGTGAATCAACACGGCGGGGCTGACTTTATGGTTGGGACACAGCAGCGTTCGTTCGAACTGCTGGCTCAGGTCAATGGCACCGTCCTCGATGACGACGGCACCAATGGATAGCACCTGATCGCGGTTCATGTTCAGGCCACTGGTTTCCAGGTCGACTACTACCCAGCGTTGCTGCCGCAGCGGGTGTTCGCCAAGGGGGGCTGGCGAGGCGAGGTTGGCCAGGCGTTGTTGATCACGTTTTTCCAGCGACGGTTTTGGTGGCCGGGGGCGTAGCCATTGGAACAGGTTCATGCTGGTAAACAGACTCATAGTTGATAACGCAGCGTCAGACTGGTTTGCAGGCGCTGGGCCTGGCGCAATGATTCACGCAGGATCCGCCGGTCCAGATGGTTGAGGGTGTCTGGATCGATACGGTTGGACCACGGCAGGTTCTGTCTGCTTTGCAATTGATGCTGCTGCATGCGGGTTTGTTGAATGAAGTGGTAGGCCTCCTCATAGGCGGCGCCGTCCTGGGCGTCGATGACTTCGCGTGCAACCAGCTGGCGCAGGCGCTCCAGGGTGTTGTTGACGCCAACGCCATTGGCCAACGCCAGCACGCGCGCGCCATCGACGAACGGCGTCAGGCCCTGGGTCTTGAGGTCCAGGGTGTCCTTGTCGCTGCCCTTGCGAGCCAGAACGAAGTCCTTGAAGCGTCCAACGGGCGGACGTTGCCGCAAGGCGTTCTCTGCCAGCATGCGCTGGAACAGGCGGTTGTCGGCGACCTGGTCGAGGATCTGCTGACGCAACTGCTCACCGCCGCTTTCTTCGCCCCAGACTACCCGCAGATCGAAATAGATACTGGAGTTGAGCAGGTTCTCCGGCGTTGCGTCGCGGATGAACGCGGCAAAGCGTCGAGACCATTCAGCTCGGGAAAGGCACAGCTCCGGGTTGCTCGCCATGATGTTGCCTTTGCACAGCGTGAAGCCGCATTGCGCCAGGTTCTGATTGATGCGCTCGGCAATCGGGAGCAGCAGACCGCGAATATGCTCCGCTTCAGCGGCGTCCTTGGCATCGAACAGGATGCCGTTGTCTTGATCGGTGTGCAGGGTTTGCTCACGACGGCCTTCGCTGCCGAAACACAGCCAACTGAAGGGGATGCCAGGGTCGCCGCGCTCTTGCAGCGTCAGCTCGATCACGCGGCACACGGTGTGGTCGTTGAGCAGGGTGATGATCTGGGTGATCTGGGTCGAGGACGCGCCATGGGCCAGCATGCGATCCACCAGTTGAACGATATCGCCGCGCAGGTTGCACAGGCTGTCGATGCGCGGTGCCGTGCGAATGGTCCGAGCCAGATGAACCAGATCGACCCGTTGCAGAGAGAACAGGTCCCTTTCTGAAACCACGCCGCACAAGCGACCGTCTCTGACCAGGCAGACATGCGCAATGTGTCGGCTGGTCATGGCGATGGCCGCATCAAAGGCGCTGGCGTCAGGGCTGAGATGGAAGGGCGCCTGAATCATGCGGCTCTGGATCGGCTGGCTGAAGTCGACATTGATGTCGGCCACGGCCTCACGCAGGTCACGCAACGTGAAAATCCCTAGCGGTGCCTGATGCTGGTCTATGATCACGATGCTGCCAACTTGTTGCTCGTGCATCAGCTTCACAGCTTCACGCATTGGCGTATCAGGCGTACACATCACGGGATGACGCATGGCCAGCTCGCCAAGCCGGGTATTGAGGGAATATTGGGTGCCGAGGGTTTCAACGGCGCGTTGCTGGACCTGCTGATTAACCTGATCCAGCAGGCTGCTGACGCCCCGCAAGGCGAAGTCGCGGAAGGTTGTGGATAACGCGAACAGCTTGATGAACGCCTGCTTGTTCAACTGCAGGCAAAAGGTGTCTTCAGCGGCCAGATGCTCGGTGCGCGTAGCTCGTTCTCCCAGCAGAGCGGCCAGCGGAAAGCATTCACCGGTGGTGATTTCGAAGGTGGTTTCAGTGCCGCCTTTTGCTGTGTGAGGACGCTCGCCGACCACTCGCCCTTGTTTGACGATGTAGAAATGCTCTACTGGGCCATCGCTCGGCTTGATGATGCTCTCGTCGGCGGCGTAAAAACGCAGTTGGCATTGTTCGACCAGATACGCGAGGTGCGCATTTTCCATATGGTCGAATGGCGGGAATTTTTGCAGGAATTGCATGGTGCCGTGAATGTTCTGCAACACCGCTGTTTTCCCGGCCTGGGTGAATGCATCGGCTCGACTCATGACCAGCACCGCTTTGTTTTTATTGAAGGCTATGGTCGGCCGCTTGAGGGGTAGTGCCCATTGGACGTAAGTCTTACGACAACAAAAAGATTTCTGACTCTTACCTTCATGGTGTAAAAAGCACCTGTACAGAGTTGTACGATGCTTGGGACGGCCCTTGTTCGAATGCAAGGGCGCCAGCAAAAAAGCACACAGATATCTCCGGGCAGAGCCCGGTGTTTTTGTCAGTCAGTGCAAAGGAATGAGGCGGTTATGCTGGATTACGATATTTTGAGCGATGAAGAGCGCGAAGCTCTGCATGAGGTGATGCTCGCGCCGCCGTCCAGTTCGGAGCAACGGGTGCTGATCGTGGACGATGACCGGGACGCGCGCGAACTGCTGGCCGAAATCCTCAGCCTCAACGACATAAGTTGTCTGACGGCGGCTGGCGGTAACAGCGCCATGGAGTTGCTTCGCACCCGTGACAGCATCGCTCTGCTGATTACCGACCTGCGGATGGCTCCGTGTAACGGCCTTGACCTGATTCGTCAGGTCCGCGATTCCGAGCGTGCTTCGTTGCCGATCATCATTGTGTCCGGTGACGCCAACGTGCGTGATGCGATCGATGCCATGCACCTGAGCGTGCTGGACTTCCTGCTCAAGCCCATCAACACCAAGCAGTTGGTGAAGCTGGTGAAGAGAGAGTTGGGGATGGAGTGAGGGTTATGTGGGAGCCGAGCAAGCTCGGCTCCCACAGGAAGCGCTAGAGCTGCTCGCGAAATTGTTTACAACCCGTTCTTCGCCTTGAACTCACGACGCCGACGGTGCAAGACCGGCTCGGTGTAGCCGTTAGGCTGTTTAGTCCCTTCGATTACCAGTTCAACCGCCGCCTGGAACGCGATGTTGCTGTCGAAATCCGGTGAAAGCGGACGGTACAGCGAGTCCCCTGCATTCTGCCGGTCAACCACAGGCGCCATGCGCTTGAGGCTGTCCATCACCTGAGTTTCGTTGACCACGCCATGACGCAGCCAGTTGGCGATGTGCTGGCTGGAGATACGCAATGTGGCGCGGTCTTCCATCAGGCCAATGTCGTTGATGTCCGGTACTTTCGAGCAGCCCACGCCCTGATCGATCCAGCGCACCACGTAGCCGAGAATACCCTGTGAGTTGTTATCCAGTTCGTTCTGGATTTCCTCGGGCGTCCAGTTGGTGTTTGGTGCGAGCGGGATAGTCAGGATGTCATCCACCGAGGCGCGAGTGCGCTGGGCCAGTTCAGCCTGACGGGCGAACACGTCAACCTTGTGATAGTGCAGCGCGTGCAGCGCAGCGGCCGTCGGCGACGGAACCCAGGCGGTGTTCGCGCCTGCCATTGGGTGAGCGATTTTCTGCTCCAGCATCGCCGCCATCAGGTCCGGCATGGCCCACATGCCCTTACCGATCTGCGCACGACCTTGCAGGCCGCAGCTCAAGCCGATATCTACGTTGGAGTTTTCGTAGGCACTGATCCATTTCTCGGCTTTCATCTGCGCCTTGCGCACGACAGGGCCTGCTTCCATGGAGGTGTGAATTTCGTCGCCAGTGCGGTCCAGGAAGCCCGTGTTGATGAACACCACACGCTCGCTGGCCGCTTTGATGCAGGCCTTGAGGTTGACCGTGGTACGGCGTTCCTCGTCCATGATCCCGACTTTAAGCGTGTTGCGTGGCAGACGCAGAACGTCTTCGACACGACCGAACAGCTCGTTGGTGAATGCAGCTTCTTCCGGGCCATGCATCTTCGGTTTGACGATGTACACCGAGCGAGTACGGCTGTTGCTGCGCGTGGTGTTGCCATTGAGGCTGTGGATCGCCGCAAGGCTGGTCAGCAGGCCGTCCAGAATGCCTTCCGGTACTTCCTGACCGTTCTTGTCCAGGATCGCATCAATGGTCATCAAGTGACCGACGTTGCGGATGAACAGCAGCGAACGACCGTGCAGCTTCACGTCGCCGCCATTGGGAGCGGTGTAGTGACGATCACCGTTCATGGTGCGGGTGAAGGTTTCGCCGCCTTTGGAGACCTGTTCGGCCAGATCGCCTTTCATCAGGCCCAGCCAGTTGCGGTACACCACAACCTTGTCGTCGGCATCAACGGCGGCGATGGAGTCTTCGCAGTCCATGATGGTGGTCAGCGCGGCTTCCATCAGCACGTCTTTGACGCCCGCGGCATCGGTCTGGCCAATCGGGCTGGCAGCGTCGATCTGGATCTCGAAATGCAAACCGTTGTGCTTGAGCAACACGGCGGTCGGCGCTGATGCGTCGCCTTGATAGCCGATCAACTGCGCGTCGTCTTCAAGGCCGGTATTGCTACCGCCCTTGAGGCTGATGACCAGCTTGCCGTCGATCAGCTTGTAGCCGGTGGAATCAACGTGAGAGCCAGCGGCCAGCGGCGCGGCTTCGTCGAGGAAGGCGCGGGCAAAGGCGATGACTTTGTCACCGCGAACCTTGTTGTAGCCTTTGCCTTTCTCTGCGCCGTCGGCTTCGCTGATGGCGTCGGTGCCATACAGAGCGTCGTACAACGAGCCCCAGCGGGCGTTCGAGGCGTTGAGGGCGAAGCGGGCATTCATGACCGGCACCACCAGCTGTGGGCCAGCCATGCGGGCGATTTCTTCATCGACGTTTTGCGTCGTGATCTGGAAATCCGCCACTTCTGGCAGCAGATAACCGATTTGCTCAAGGAAAGCCTTGTAAGCCGAGGCATCGTGGGCCTGTCCGGCATGGGACTGGTGCCAGGCGTCGATCTGCGCCTGCAAGTCATCACGTTTGGCGAGCAGTGCCTTGTTTTTGGGGGCCAGCTCATTGATCAACTGGTCTGCGCCCATCCAGAAGCCAGCAACATCAAGACCGGTCCCGGGAAGTGCTTCGTTATTCACGAAGTCATACAGGACTTTGGCGACCTGCAGGCCACCGACTTGAACGTGTTCAGTCATTGCACTTGCCTCACTCTGCTCAGCTTTTTTGCGCCCCCGGAGGGAGCACTCTTTTGTTGGGTCGCCGTTTATGTAGTGCGCGACGCGGGATGCTACATGAAGGCTTGACGCGTGGAAACGGAACTAAATATGTCACTTCGCGACTGAAATTTCATCGCCAGTCATCATCGGGATTCGGATGTTCTCAAAGATGTTGCCGATTGTTCCAGATAAAAATAGAGATCGTACACAAAATGGCAGGCCGGTCATTCGCCAGCGTGAAGATCAGGCTTGCCTATACTCGTTGCGTTGTCGTCAGCCTGACTGGCTGGTGCAGATTCAAGACCAGAAGGAGTCAGCAGTGGATCATCTCGTTATTACGGTATTTGCCCCAGACAAACCCGGCCAGGTCGAGGCGATCGCGAAATGCATTGCCGACCACGGCGGTAACTGGCTGGAGAGCCGCATGTCGCACATGGCCGGACAGTTCGCCGGCATCCTGCGCATTGGCGTTGCGGCTGACGCCCATGAAGAATTGAAGAGCGCGCTGATCGAGTTGTCCGGTCGAGGCATACGCGTATTGTTCGCCGACACCGCCATCGAAACCCCCGGCACCTGGAAACACATCGGCATGGAGTTGGTGGGCAATGATCGCGCGGGCATCGTACGCGACATCACCCGGTTGCTTTCGGAGCAGGGCGTTAACGTCGAAAGACTGGTGACAGAAGTCAAACCCGCGCCGATGAGCAGTGAACTGCTGTTCCACGCCGACGCGATATTGGGCGTACCTGAATCGCTGGCGCTGGATGATCTGCAACAAGCGCTGGAAACCCTGGCGGATGATTTGATGGTGGATCTGGTGTTGCGTACGGATCTTTGAGCCTGTGGGAGCAGAGCTTGCTCGCGATAAGGCTGGACGCGATCTGAATTGAACCGCGTTCAGCCTTATCGCGAGCAAGCTCTGCTCCCACAAGGGGATTGCGAGCCCCTGCGGTTATCCACTTTATCTATTAGCCTGCCTGTGGATAACCGTTGGAGAACCGTTTGCAGGCCAGACGAATCAAGGCTTGCGAGCGACTGGTTATTTATTGAGCAGTTGAAGCTCTATGACCCAGAGGCCATGCATTCAGTGCTAAATCAAACCAATTTGCAGGCCATCGCCTCATGGTTTTGCGCTACGTTTCCGTTTTTCTTGAGGGAAGTTTCCGAAACAATCCCAAGCGCTTGCGGGTGAGGATTTTGGCTCCTAAGGTGCGCCGGTCGCTGTTATTTCAGTGACGGGGTTTAGTAGCCCGTGGTTATCGCTCGTGCAGTACACCTTGAAGTAGACGTCTTTGGACGTCTGATTTATGGCGGCTGTGCGCAGGGCGCTTTCGAGCGCGCCGGTGGTAACCCGGTCTACTAACCTACGCACGGCTGCCACCCTTATCGTTTAGTAGCGGTGGTTGGCGGTCTCTTTCAACATTAAGAGACTTCGATATGACCGAGTTACCGGTTTCACCTTCTGACCTTGAACAATCTTTGAACCACGCCTCCCACCTGCTGCACTGCGCAGCCGTAACAGCCTACGAAAACGGCGACCGCCTGACCGGTTCGGATCGGCTATTGGCGATGTCGGTCATGCATCTGGTGGATATGGCGCGCAATGTTATCGATCAGTCTTTGGTCAGGCTGGAGGCACCGACTGCTTGCGAGTGAAATGCGCTGCCTGTGTGTGAGATCCATGTTTGCCCGCACGCTAACGACATGGGACCGGCTTTAGCCGGGAAAGCGGTATTTCTGAAGGCCTATTTTTAGTGACTGTACCGGCCTCTTTCCGGCTAAAGCCGGTCCCACGAGATAGCGCGGTTTCTGTGGGAGCTGAGCTTGCTCGCGATAAGGCTGTACTCGATTCACTTCAGATCGCGTCCAGTCTTGTCGCGAGCAAGCTCAGCTCCCACAGACGGGAATGAGTTCAAGCAGATGTTATCCACTTTATCCATGAGCCTGCCTGTGGATAACCTTGGGAGAACCGTTTGCAGGCCTTATTGTTTAAGGCCTGCAAACTATTGATCAATAAATGATCAGGCCCTGCGCCGTAAAGTTATCCACGCATCAACGCTGTAAACCGCCAATCCCGCCCAGATGAATGCGAAGGTCACGATGGTGCTTGTCGCGAGATGTTCCTTGAAGACCAGCACTGCCAGTGCGAGCACCAGTGTCGGGCCGATGTACTGCAGGAAGCCCAGTGTGGTGTAAGGCAGGTGTCGGGCGGCGGCGTTGAAGGCGACCAGTGGCAAGATCGTTACAGGGCCTGCGGCGGCGAGCCAGAGCGCTTCACTGGTGGTCCAGAATTCTGGTTGTGAGGTGTAGGCTGCCGGGTTGAGCAGCAGCCAGCCCACGGCGATAGGCACCAGTATCCAGGTTTCCACGACGAGGCCGGGCAGGGCGGCGACGGGTGCTTTCTTGCGGACAATGCCGTACACCGCGAACGTTCCGGCAATCACTAGCGATACCCACGGCAGGCTGCCGACTTGCCATAACTGCTGCGCCACGCCCGTCGCCGCCAGACCGACGGCGATCCATTGCAAACGCCGCAGCCGTTCGCCCAATACCAGCATCCCCAGCAACACGTTGACCAGCGGGTTGATGTAGTAACCCAGGCTGGCCTCCACCATGCGCTCGTTATTCACAGCCCACACATACACCAGCCAGTTCACCGCGATCATCGAGCCGCTGAAGGCCAGCACCGCCAGACGTTGTGGGTTCTCCCGCAATTCGCGCCACCAGCCAGGGTGTTTCCAGAACATCAGCAGCAACGAGCCGAATACCGCCGACCAAAGCACTCGATGGACGATGATTTCCACCGATGGCACGTCGGCGATGGCTTTGAAGTACAGCGGAAACAAACCCCAGATGGTGTAGGCACTGAGCCCGAGAATGTACCCGCGTCGCGGGTTGACGGCTGGCATGTTGGGTCCTGTTGGCAGGTGGTGGATTCTTATGAGTCTGTTGGTGCGTGGATCTATTATTTGCCCGGAATCAGACCTCTGTGGGAGCGTGGCTTGCCCGCGATAAGGACACCGCAAATATCAGACCCATCGCGTCCAAGCCTTCCATGTAAATCTCATTCCACCCGTAGGAGTGCGCTTGCCCGCGATGAACGATGACACGGTATTACTGACTCACCGAGGTGACTGATTCGCGGGCAAGCCACGCTCCCACAGGTTGGCGCTGATCTTAAGTTCATGATGGACCGTGGGACCGACCGGAGTGGCGCTCCACTTCATTCGGGAAGGCGGTATTTCAGGCCATACATAGGCTGCGGATGTACCCGCCTCTTCGCGAATGAATTCGCTCCCACCGGGATCAGCGCTTGCAGGTGAACATAGAATTTCCCACAGTCTGGTCATGATCTTAAGTTCGCTGAGGCCCTGTGGGACCGAATTTATTCGGGAAGGCGGTATTTCAGGCCTTACATAGGCTGCGGATGTATCTGGCTCTTCGCGAATGAATTCGCTCCCACGAGAATCAGGTTTGCGAGCCAACATGGAATTTCCCACATACAGATCGCGTTTCCCCATTCAAAACAACTTCAGCGGCTCTTCATTCAGCGCCGATAGTTGCTCACGCAAAGCCAGAATCTGGTCACCCCAGTAACGTTCGGTGCCGAACCACGGGAAGCTGTGCGGGAACGCCGGGTCGTCCCAGCGACGGGCCAGCCAGGCGCTGTAATGCATCAGACGCAGGGCGCGCAGGGGCTCGATCAACGCCAGTTCACGCGGGTTGAAGTCATGGAATTCGTTGTAGCCATCCATCAATTCCGACAATTGCCCCAGGCATTCCTGGCGATCACCGGCCAGCATCATCCAGATGTCCTGCACAGCAGGGCCCATCCGGCAGTCGTCGAGGTCGACGATGTGGAACATCTCGTCGCGCGCCATCATGTTGCCGGGATGACAGTCGCCATGCATACGGATGTTCTGATGCGGCGTGGCTGCGTAAGCGTCTTCGACGCGCTTGAGCAGATCCTTCGCCACTGACTCGTAAGCAGGCAACAAGCTGCGCGGGATGCAGTCGTTCTGCAGCAGGAAGTCCAGCGAGTTCTGACCAAAGTTCTGCACCGCCAGCGCTTCACGGTGCTCGAAAGGTTTGGTCGCACCAACGGCGTGGATACGCCCGAGCAACTGGCCCAGACGATACAACTGATCAAGGTTGCCCGGCTCTGGCGCACGGCCGCCACGGCGAGGGAAGAGGGTGAAGCGAAACCCTGCGTGTTCGAACAGCGTTTGCCCGTTATGCACCATGGGGGCGACGACCGGGATATCGACGTTCGCCAGTTCGAACGTGAAGCTGTGTTCTTCAAGGATGGCTTCGTTGGTCCAGCGCTGCGGCCGGTAGAACTTGGCGATCAACGGCTGGCCGTCTTCGATGCCGACCTGATAAACGCGGTTCTCGTAGCTGTTGAGCGCAAGGATGCGGGCGTCACTGAGGAACCCGATGCTTTCAACGGCATCAAGGACCAGGTCTGGCGTAAGTGTTGCGAACGGGTGGGCCATGCTAACTCCTGCGCGCAGCAGGCTGCTGCGTCGGCCCGTGATGGTAGCGCAGACGGGCAGGGCATGGGGCTTTAGCTTCAGCGCAAAGTTTCACGCTGCAACCAAACTGTCATCACCTGTTAGCTGTAACGAAATATTGAATCGCTAATGTCGCGGCCAATGAGATCGATCTCAAGGCGAGCGAACGTGAGTGATTTAAAAGAAGTGGCACGACTGGCAGGAGTTTCGCGGGCAACTGCCGCGCGGGCTTTTGCGTCTCCCGATGTCGTGCGCCCGACTACTCGCGATCAAGTGTTCGAGGCCGCCCGTCAGTTGGGTTTTCGGCCCAATCGCTTGGGGCGTCAGTTGCGCCTGCAAACCACCAACCTGATCGGTGTGATCGTGCCCAACCTGCTTAACCCGGTCTTCGCTGAGCAGTTCCAGGCCATGGAACGTGCTGCGCGTTTGAAAGGCTACAACCTGCTATTGGCAACGACTGATTACAGCAGCGAACGCGAAAGCGCCGTGGTTGAAGAGTTACTGCGTCAGCGAGTCGATGGGCTTGTGCTGACCGTGACCGACGCCGAGAGCAATCGGGTCCTGCAAAGTCTGGTCAACGAAGACACGCCGTTCGTGCTGGCTTATCACCAGCCGGGCAATCCTGATTACAGCGCTGTGTCTGTGGATAACCGCACGGGTATGGCGCTGGCGACGCGCTACTTACTCGACTCCGGGCATCGCCGCATCGGCATGGTGGCCGGTCCCGCGTTGCAGTCGGACCGTGCCCGTCTGCGTTACGCCGGGTATTGCGAAGCCATGCTCGAGCGCGGTCTGGACAGCCTGCCGGTCATTGAGATGCCTGCGCATACCCAGGCCGATTTCGCCGCTATCGAGCCTTTGCTGCGCGGCCCCAAACGGCCCAGCGCTTTGGTTTGCTCCAACGATTTGCTGGCGATCAGCCTGATCGCCGAACTGCGCCGCAACGGCTGGAGCGTGCCCGGCCAGC
Source organism: Pseudomonas syringae group sp. J309-1 (assembly GCF_032582135.1). Lineage (NCBI taxonomy): Bacteria > Pseudomonadati > Pseudomonadota > Gammaproteobacteria > Pseudomonadales > Pseudomonadaceae > Pseudomonas > Pseudomonas syringae group sp. J309-1. Next base: position 42,271 of record NZ_JAWHNU010000037.1, read on the forward strand.
TTTCCGTCATCGGCTTCGATGGCATCGCCCTCGGCGCCCAGATGCATCCGACGCTGTGCAGCGTCGTGCAACCCATCGCGGTGCTGGCCAGCACCGTGATCGATCAACTGCTGGCGCAAATCGCCGGTGCCGCTCCGATTTCCCATTGCCTGCCTTGCCATATCCGGCCGGGTGAAAGTACTCAGCCCTACGAGGAGATGCTTCATGATCCGCTTCAGTAAAACGTTGGCAGCGCTGCTGCTGTGCGGTGCGGCCAGTCTGGCTCAGGCCGCTGAAACCGCCATCTGTTACAACTGCCCGCCAGAGTGGGCGGACTGGGGTACGCAACTCAAGGCAATTGCGGAGACGACAGGCGTGCAGGTGCCGCTGGACAACAAGAACTCCGGCCAGTCGCTGGCACAATTGGTCGCCGAGAAAGCCGCTCCGGTTGCCGACGTGGTGTATTACGGCGTGACTTTCGGCCTGCAGGCGCAGAAAGCAGGCGTGGTGGGCAGCTACAAACCAAAAGGCTGGGATCAGATTCCGGCCGGCTTGAAAGACCCTGAAGGTCACTGGTTCGCAATCCATTCCGGCACCTTGGGCATCATGGTCAACGTCGATGCACTGGGCGGTCTGCCGGTGCCGCAAAGCTGGGCCGATTTGCTCAAGCCTGAGTACAAAGGCATGGTCGGTTATCTGGATCCGTCCAGCGCCTTTGTCGGTTACGTGTCTGCGGTGGCGATCAACCAGGCCATGGGCGGCACGCTGGATGATTTCAAACCGGCCATCGATTACTTCCAGAAGCTGGCGAAAAACTCGCCGATCGTGCCGAAGCAAACCGCGTATGCGCGGGTGCTGTCCGGTGAGTTGCCGATCCTCGTCGATTACGACTTCAACGCCTATCGCGCTCGCTACAAAGACAAAGCCAATGTCGCTTTCGTGATCCCCAAGGAAGGCAGCATCAGCGTGCCGTACGTGATGAGCATTGTGGATAACGCACCGCATCGCGCCAACGCTGAGAAGGTGCTGGATTTCACCCTGTCCGATCAAGGCCAGTCGTTGTGGGCGAAGGCCTATTTGCGCCCGGTGCGTGACGTGAAAATGCCTGCGGATGTTGCCGCGCAGTTCCTGCCGGACAGCGATTACGCCCGGGCTGGCGTCGTCAATTACGAACATATGGCCGCCGTGCAGGAAGCTTTCGCAGCGCGCTATCTGAGTGAGGTCAAGTAAGTGACCGCTTCGGTTCTGAAAGCTCAGGGCGTGAAGCCGGGCAGGCGGGCAATTTTGCGCCTGCGCCCGACCGCGGCCTGGGCGCTGGCTCCGGCCGCCGCCATGTTGTTTGCGTTCTGGCTGCTGCCCTTGGCGCACCTGATTTTGCTGGGGGCCGAACGTCGCGACGGCAGTATCGGTTACTGGCAGGTGCTGAGCAGTGCGCAGTATCTGGGCAGTCTTGCCCAGACCTGCGTGTTGGCTATCGTCGTAACGCTGGCCGCTTTGCTGGTTGGCGGTATCAGCGGCGTGTTCCTCGCCCGGCAACGTTTTTTTGGTCGTTCGGCGCTGGTGGCTTTGCTGACTTTTCCGCTGGCGTTTCCTGGCGTGGTCGTAGGGTTTCTGGTGATTCTGCTGGCCGGTCGTCAAGGCTTGTTTGCGATGCTTGGCATGGAGCTGGCCGGTGAGCGATGGATCTTTGCTTATTCGCTGACCGGGCTTTTCCTGGGCTACCTGTACTTCTCGATTCCGCGGGTGATTCTCACCGTGATGGCGGCCTGTGAAAGTCTGGATCGCAGCCTTGAAGAAGCTGCGCACTCCTTGGGCGCGGGTCATTGGCGAGTGGTGTGCGACGTTATTGTGCCGGGCCTCGCGCCAGCGTTGGTGTCCTGTGGGGCGATTTGTTTTGCGACGTCCATGGGGGCGTTCGGTACTGCGTTCACGTTGGGCACACGTCTGAATGTCACGCCCGTCGCGATCTACAACGTGTTCACCAACTACGCCAACTTCGCCGTTGCAGCTGCGCTGTCCGTGGTGCTGGGCGCGTTGACCTGGGCCGTGTTGCTGCTGGCTCGGCGCCTGGTGAAAAACTCGGGGACGGTCCTGTGAAGCGCTCATCGCTGTTCATCATGCAACTGCTGTTTACCCTGTTGGTCTGCGCGTTCATGTTGGTGCCGGTGCTGTTGTCATTACTCGCCGGCCTGACGCGCAATTATTTCCAGGGCGTGTCGAGTGGATTGACCTTCGACTGGTTGATCCAGGTCTGGCAGGCCTATTCGCCGACGGTCTGGTTGTCGATCCAGTTGGCCGTGGCCTGTGCGGTGTGCGTCTGCGTGATTGGCGTACCGGCCGCGTATGCCTTGGTGCGGATGAACAACCGCTTCAGCCGCGCCTTTGAAGAATTGATGGTCTTGCCGGTGGCTATGCCCGGTCTGGCCAGCGCACTGGCGTTGCTGCTGACCTACGGCCAGTTCGGCGGGTTTCGCAGCAGCTGGTTGTTCATCCTGGTGGGGCATGTGCTGTTCACTTTGCCGTTTCTGGTGCGTCCGGTGATGGCGGTCATGCAGCGCCAGCAACTGCCGGTGCTGGAAGAGGCGGCAGCCAGTCTGGGCGCAGGACCGTTCAAGCGATTCTTCAGCGTCGTGGTGCCTAACTGCAGAGCCGGGATTCTGGCCGGGGTGTTGATGGTCGTCACCTTGTCGTTGGGTGAGTTCAACCTGACCTGGATGCTCCACACGCCTATGACCAAAACCCTGCCGGTGGGTCTCGCCGACAGCTACGCGTCTGCGCGACTGGAAGTCGCCAGTGCCTACACCCTTATTTTTCTGTTGATGATCGTGCCGCTGTTGATCGCGTTGCAGGCCATCAGCGCCCGTCTTTCCCGTGGAGAGAGTCGATGACCGGAACCACTATTCGCTTGCAGGGCTGCCGCAAGGCATTCGCTGACGGCACTGTCGCTGTGCATGATCTGAACCTGACCATCGAGCCCGGCGAAACCCTCGCAATTCTCGGTCCGTCGGGGTGCGGTAAAACCACCACGTTGCGCCTCATCGCCGGGCTGGAAAGTACTGATGTCGGGCAGATTTTCTTCGGCGATAACGACGTCACCCGATTGCCTATCGAGAAGCGTGACGTGGGCATGGTGTTCCAGAACTACGCATTGTTCCCGAATCTGGATGTGGCCGGAAACATCGTCTACGGCCTGAAGATTCGCGGCATGTCGCCCGCTGAGCGCAATAAGCGCTGTGCCGAGTTGCTGGAGCTGGTCGGCTTGCAGGAGCATGGCAAGCGCAGCATTCATGAATTGTCCGGCGGGCAGCGTCAGCGGGTCGCATTGGCCCGCGCGCTGGCCCCACGTCCGCGAGTGTTGTTGCTTGATGAGCCATTGGCGGCGCTGGATGCGCAATTGCGTGAACGCTTGCGCAGCGAGCTGAATGACCTGCTGCGCGGGTTGGGGATAACTTCAGTTTTCGTCACTCACGATCAAGGCGAAGCCATGGCGCTGGGCGACCGGATTCTGGTGATGGAGAAAGGGCGTGTCGCGCAACTCGCGACGCCGCGAGAGATTTATCAACAGCCCGCCAATGCCTTCGTCGCCAGTTTTGTCGGCAATCTCAATGCGTTTTCAGTGGTTGAACGCACCGCCCAGGGCCTGAAAGTCAGTGGCGGCGAGTTGCCGTGGACTGCTTCGAATCTGCCTTCGACGGTGTACTGCCGCCCCGAGCATTTGCGCGTGATGGACGGTGAGAGTCATCTGCGCGGGCGATTGGTGGGGCAGTTTTTCCAGGGCGCTCAAAGCCGCCTTCTGGTGGATGTCGGCGCGGCTCAGCCCTTGTTGGTTGATAGCGCTGACAACGTTATCCACAGCCCGGGTGCATTGATCGGCCTGACTGTTGCGCCGCAGGTGTTGTTTACCCTGGGTTCCTGATACTGCGCGAATTTGAACCTGCATCCGACCTGTGGGAGCCGGGCTTGCCCGCGATGAAGGCACCGAGATTTATCAGGAATCGCGTCCAGCTTCATCGCGGGCAAGCCCAGCTCCCACAAATCTGCATTTTTGTTGAGATCTAATTTTGAACCACCCATTCCTCATTGCGCAGATCAGCGATCTGCACCTTAAAGCCGGTCAGAAACTGACCTATGGCGTCGTCGATACTCTGGGTGCCTTGCGCCATGCTGTGGATCATCTGAACGCCAGCTTGCCGCGTCCGGACATCGTGGTGATCAGTGGCGATCTTGTGGACTTCGGTCAGCCGGATGAATACGCCGTGCTGCATCCGGAACTCAAGCGTTTGCACATGCCGTTTTATCTGGTACCGGGTAACCATGATGATCGCCAGCACTTGTTGGCCGAGTTTGCCAACCAGACGTACCTGCCGATTTGCCCGGAGGCGCCTTTGGATTGGGTGGTGGAAGAGCACCCCGTTCGGTTGGTCGGCCTTGATACGAGCATTCCCGGCTCCCATGGCGGACAACTGACGGAGTGTCAATTGCTCTGGCTCGATGAGTTGCTGGCGCGCCGCCCGGATGTGCCGACCGTATTGGTTTTGCATCACCCGCCGTTCATTACCGGCATCGGCCATATGGACCGTGAGCCGTTCAGGAACAGGGCGCAGTTTGAAAAAGTGATTGCACGCCACCCGCAAGTCGAGCGCTTGCTGTGCGGGCATTTGCATCGTCCGATGCAGCGTCGGTTTGGCGGCAGCCTGAGCTGTATCTGCCCCGGCACTTCACATCAGATCGTGCTTGATCTGCAGGAAGATGCACCGGCGCATTTCAATCTGGAACCGGCGGGTTATCTCTTGCACCGCTGGCATCCAGAACAGGGCATGGTGACCCACAACGCGGTGTTCGGCGAGTACCCGGGACCGTATCCGTTTTATGACGTGAATGGGTTGATTGATTAGTCGGCGACAGGTTTAACGACTTGGTATACGACCTGTGTGAAATTCTATCCTGCAAACCCAATTCCCGTGGGAGCGAATTCATTCGCGAAAGGGCCGGCCCAGACAATACATATTTAGCGTCTGGCAATCAGTCTTCCCGAATGAATTCGGTCCCACAGGGTTTGTATTCGTTTCTGGATTCTGCGGAGTTCGCGACACCGCAGAATCCAGGGCAATATCAAGCGCCGATCACCCCACCATCATCCCGCGTAATCACCATCACCGATGAACGCGGTTTGCCGTTTGGCAGATGCTCAGGAAAGGTCGAGCCGCCGTTCTCACCCGGATGCTGGATGCCGATGAACATGGTTTTGTAATCCGGCGCGAAGCTGATACCGGTGACTTCGCAACCAATCGGCCCGACCATGAAACGACGGATTTCGCCGCTGTGCGGGTCGGCGCAGAGCATCTGGTTGTTGCCCATGCCCGCGAAGTCGCCCTTGTTGCTGGAGTCGCCGTCAGTCTGGATCCACAGGCGACCGTCGCTATCAAAACTAAGACCGTCAGGGCTGTTGAACATGTTCTGCGGATTGATGTTGCTCGACCCAGCTTGTGGCGTGCCGCCGTGGGCAGTCGGGTTGCCGGCGACCACAAACAGGTCCCAGTCGAAGGTCATTGCCGAGGCGTTGTCGGCGTTTTCACGCCAGCGCAGGATTTGCCCGTACTGGTTTTTCGCCCGCGGGTTCGGCCCGCCAACAGGTTGCCCATCATCACCGCGCTTGGCGTTGTTGGTGAGCGTGCAGTAGACCTGACCATCTTTCGGGCTGACCACGATCCATTCCGGACGGTCCATGCGCGTGGCTTTCACGACGCTGGCGGCAAGACGTGCGTGAATCAGCACTTCAGCCTGGTTATTGAAACCAGCGGCTGCATCCAGGCCGTTTTTGCCATGGGTCAACTCGACCCATTCGCCGGTGCCTTTCGGACGGTCCGGGTTACCGTCGCCGTTATCAAAGCGCGCGACGTATAGCGTGCCGTGGTCCAGCAGGTTGCGGTTGGCTTTCGGATCTTTGTGGTTGATCTTGTCGCGGCTGATGAATTTGTAGATGAACTCGCCACGCTCGTCATCACCCATGTACACCACCGCGCGACCGCCTTTGGTCTCGGCCAAAGCAGCGTTTTCGTGCTTGAAGCGGCCCAGCGCGGTGCGTTTTACCGGAGTGGATTTCGGATCGAACGGATCGATTTCCACCACCCAGCCGTGGCGATTGATCTCGTTGGGGTTCTTGGCCAGATCGAAACGTGGGTCATGCTGATGCCAGTTGATCTCTTTGCTGGCCGCGACTGCGCCATAACGCTTGATGCCCGCGTCGAACTTCTGCTCGGCGTCGCTGCTGCCGAAGCAATCAGTGAAGTTCTCTTCGCAGGTCAGGTAAGTGCCCCATGGCGTTTTGCCGTTGGCGCAGTTCTGGAATGTACCGAGGGCTTTGGTGCCGGTGCTGTCGGCGGCGGTCTTGAGCCAGTCGTGCCCGGCGGCCGGGCCGCTCAGATTGATCGGGGTGTTGCCGTGAATGCGGCGGTTGTATTTGGAGTTCTGCACGAACTGCCATTTGCCATTCTTTTGCTGCACTTCGATTACCGACACGCCTTCACTGGCCAGCGCTTTACGCACGTCTTCAGGGGATTGAGGCTCTTTGCCGTGATCGAACAGGTAGCGGTAATTGGTGTATTCGTTGTTGATGGCCATCAGTGCGCGGTCTTTATGACCCGGCATCGGGAACAGGCTCATGCCGTCATTGTTGTCGCCGAACTGCACTTCCTGCGCTTCGGCGGTGCCTTTACCGCTAGGGTCAAATGCCGGTCCGTCAGCCCGCAGCGGCTGACCCCAACTTATCAGAACCGAAGAGGTGTAGCCCGGCGGCAGGCTGATGCTGTCAGCCGTGGCGGCGGGGATGCTGTCGAAGCCGAGCAGCTTGCCTGATGATGCAGCGCTGACACTCTTGGCCAGCGCTGTGCGGCTCAACAGGCCGCCGCCGAGAAACATCGCTGCGCCGCACAAAGCGCCAGCGGTAATGAAGCCACGGCGGGTCAGGCCGACCATTTGTTCGAGGTCTGTAGCTTGGTTTTCTTCTAGTAGTTTCATCAACACGGCTCCCAGCAGGTGTGGCAGACACCTTAGTGAGCAGATATGACGAAATTGTGTCGTCGCAATGACGCCGTGCTACTTACAGCGGCGTGCCCAGCAGCACGAGGGATGGCGCGAATTGAACCTGCACCGCGCTGCCGGTTTTCAGCTGAAGGGCCGCAAGCTGTGCAGGCTCTGCCAGTGAGCACAGAATCTGACCGCTGGGCAGGGTAATGCGCACCTCGCTCGGACCATCCGCAGCGTCGATGACTTCTTCTACCGTGCCGCTCAAGCAATTGTGTCTATTTGTTACGGGGTGCCCTGAAGTCTGTAATTCCAGCCAGCCAGCCTTGATCAGCGCCACGACATCAATGCCGATTGCCAGATCCAGACGCAGCGTACTGTCGTGGGTAATTTGCGCATTGATGAATACATCGCCTGCCAGACGCAGGCGAACCAGATCGTTGTGACCATGAGCGGTAATGCTCTCGATACGTCCCAGTAACTGATTGCGAGCACTCGTACGTAACGTCAGGCGGCTGAGTAAATCCAGGTCGGCGCTTTCTTCAGTGGCCTCCAGCACCTGAGCCTGAAGTGCCTGCAAGCGATGGTACAAACGCAACACGCGTTCGCCCTCGGCAGACAACTTCGCACCCCCACCGCCACGCCCGCCGACACTGCGCTCGACCAGCGGCTTCTGCGCCAGGTTGTTCAGCTCATCAATGGCATCCCACGTCGCCTTGTAACTCAACCCCGCACTCTTGGCCGCACGGGTAATCGAACCCTGCTCGGCGATGTGCTGCAACAGCGCAATGCGCTGCGGGCGACGGACCATGTGTTGGGTGAGCAGAGTGGGTAGGGGCATGGGGGCTGCTTTTTGGTCGTGATGATGGCGGGCAGTGTAAGGCATTGGTGTTTTTGTAGGTGTTGCCGGATGTCTACGCCACACATCGGATCTGTAGGAGCTGCCGAAGGCTGCGATGGCGGTGTGTCAGGATGACTGCTTCGCAGCCTTCGGCAGCTCCTACAAATGTCGTCTATTGATGGTAATCAATCCTCCGGCTTCGGCGTCCGCGCCAGGCAATAAACATCCACCCGACACGCCCCGGCCTTGATCAGCAGCTTTGCAATCACATCCGCCGTGGAGCCTGTGGTCAGCACGTCGTCCACCAGCGCTACATGCTTACCTTTGATTTTCTCCTCATCAATCACAACAAACGCATTACGCAGGTTGCGCTTGCGGGCTTTGGCGTCGAGGCCTTGTTGGGCGGGGGTTTCCAGGGTACGCAGCACAAGGCGATCTGAGACGGGAAGCTGCAATTGATCGCCCAGCCAGTCACCCAGCATCGCTGCCTGGTTGTAGCCGCGCTGGCGCAGGCGTTTAACAGCCAATGGCACGGGCAGGAGAAAGTCCGGGCGCGGCAGGTTTTCTTCGAAGCGGTGTTGCAGAAACTGCCCGAGTAATTGCGCCAACAGGCGCCCCATGGGCCAGTTGCCCTGATGCTTGAATCGGGTAATCAGGCTGTCGATGGGGAATTCATACAGCCAGGGCGCTGCTACTTCGTCAAAGGCTGGCTCGTTTCTCGTGCACTGCGGGCAATTCAGGCCTGACATCGCCAGCGGGAGTGCGCATTGCTGGCATTGGTCACCGAGCCAGGGCAGTTCGGTTTCACAGGCTGTGCAAATCGGATAAAGCGTGTCGGTCAACTCGTCGCACAATAAACAGTTCTGGTTGTTTTTTAGCCAGTTGTAAACCTGATAGGTAGGATGTGGTTGACAGCGCATGGCTCTTCCTTAAACATACTGAAACATCCATGTCGTGCTTGTGGACTTTTAGCCTGTGCAAGCAGGGCTGAGTCGCAGGTCGTTAGCCAAAAGAATCACAGCAGAAACCGAGGACCGCCCGATGAGCGCCAGCACCACCGCCACTTTGCGTCATGACTGGACTTTAGCTGAGGTCAGAGCGCTGTTCGTACAGCCTTTCAATGACCTGCTGTTTCAGGCGCAGACGGTGCATCGTGCTCATTTCGACGCCAATCGCGTTCAGGTCTCGACCCTGCTGTCGATCAAGACCGGTGCCTGCCCGGAAGACTGCAAGTACTGCCCGCAATCGGGTCACTACAACACCGGCCTGGAAAAAGAAAAGCTGCTCGAAGTGCAGAAGGTTCTCGAAGAAGCCGCTCGTGCCAAGGCCATCGGTTCGACCCGGTTTTGCATGGGCGCGGCCTGGAAGCACCCATCTGCCAAAGACATGCCTTATGTGCTGGAGATGGTCAAAGGCGTCAAGGCAATGGGCCTGGAAACCTGCATGACCCTGGGTCGTCTGGATCAGGAACAGACCGAAGCACTGGCGTCGGCCGGTCTGGATTACTACAACCACAACCTCGATACCTCGCCGGATTTCTACACCAGCATCATTACCACCCGCACGTACAGCGAGCGTTTGCAGACCCTGGCCTACGTGCGTGACTCCGGGATGAAGATCTGTTCAGGCGGTATTCTGGGCATGGGTGAGTCGCTGGATGACCGCGCCAATTTGCTGATCCAGCTGGCCAATCTGCCAGAGCATCCGGAATCGGTGCCGATCAACATGCTGGTCAAGGTCGCCGGTACGCCGTTGGAAAATGCCGAAGACATCGACCCGTTTGATTTCATTCGCATGCTCGCCGTGGCGCGCATTCTGATGCCGCAGTCACACGTGCGGTTGTCGGCAGGTCGTGAGGCCATGAACGAGCAAATGCAGGCATTGGCGTTTTTTGCCGGTGCCAACTCGATCTTCTACGGCGACAAGCTGCTGACCACCGCCAACCCACAAGCGGACAAAGACATGCTGTTGTTCTCGCGTCTTGGGATCAAGCCCGAAGCCCGCGAAGAACATGCCGACGAAGTGCACCAGGCTGCCATCGAGCAAGCGCTGGTCGAACAGAAGAGCAGCGAGCAGTTTTATAACGCCGTGGTTTAGCGCGCAGATTTCTGTTGGCGCGAGGTCCTGTGGGAGCGAGGCTTGCCCGCGATTTTGGTTAACTCTATCGCGGGCAAGCCTCGCTCCCACATGGATCTCCAAACAGCTTCCCTCCTCGAGGCCCCAATGTCTTTCAATCTGAGCGCACGTCTGGCTTCCCGGCGTGCTGACAATCTCTATCGCGAGCGCCCTTTGCTGCAAAGCCCGCAAGGCCCCGAAGTGGTAGTCGACGGCAAGCCGTTGCTGGCGTTCTGCAACAACGATTATCTGGGGCTGGCCAATCACCCCGAAATTATCGCCGCCTGGCAGGCAGGCGCTGATAAGTGGGGCGTTGGCGGTGGCTCTTCGCATCTGGTGATCGGCCACAGCAGCCCGCATCACGAACTGGAAGAGGCGCTGGCCGAGCTCACCGGGCGACCGCGTGCGCTGCTGTTCTCCAATGGCTACATGGCCAACCTTGGTGCCGTTACTGCGTTGGTAGGGCAGGGCGACACCGTGCTCGAAGATCGCCTCAATCATGCTTCGCTTCTGGATGCCGGATTGCTCAGCGGTGCGCGGTTTTCCCGTTATCTGCACAACGACGCCCAGAGTTTGAATTCACGTCTGGAGAAAGCCGTTGGGGATACGCTGGTGGTCACCGATGGCGTATTCAGTATGGATGGCGATATCGCCGATCTACCGACCCTCGCACACACCGCGAAAGCCAAAGGCGCCTGGCTGATGGTCGATGATGCTCATGGCTTCGGTCCGTTGGGCGCCAATGGCGGCGGTATCGTTGAGCATTTCGGTTTCGGCATGGATGACGTGCCGGTCTTGATTGGCACGCTGGGTAAGGCATTCGGCACGTCCGGAGCCTTTGTAGCGGGCAGCGACGAGTTGATCGAAACCCTTATCCAGTTCGCCCGACCGTACATCTACACCACCAGCCAGCCTCCGGCATTGGCCTGCGCAACACTGAAAAGCCTTGAGTTGTTGCGTACCGAGCATTGGCGTCGTGAACACCTGACGCGGCTCATCGCACAATTTCGCGCCGGTGCCGAACAGATTGGTTTGACGCTGATGGACAGTTTCACGCCGATCCAGCCGATCCTCATCGGCGATGCCGGGCAGGCTGTGCGCCTGTCGCAGATGCTGCGCGAGCACGGCCTGCTGGTGACCGCTATTCGCCCGCCGACTGTACCCGCTGGCAGCGCGCGATTGCGCGTGACGTTATCCGCCGCACACAGCGCCGCCCAAGTGCAGCTATTGTTGAATGCATTGGCGCAGTGTTACCCGCTGCTGGGCATGAGCGAACCGGTGGAGCCAGAGCATGCGTGATCGGTTGATTCTGTTACCGGGTTGGGGCTTGGGTATCTCGCCTCTGGAGCCTTTGGCCGCTGCGCTGCGCGGTCTCGACGAGCACCTCCGGGTGGAAATCGAGCCCTTGCCGGAGCTGGACAGCAGCGATCTTCGAGAATGGCTAGACGAGCTAGACGCGACCCTGCCCGATGACGCCTGGCTAGGTGGCTGGTCACTGGGCGGTATGCTCGCCGCTGAGCTGGCGGCGCGTCGTGGTGAGCGTTGCTGTGGTCTTCTGACGTTGGCCAGCAACGCCAGTTTCGTGCCCCGTGGTGCGTGGCCCAACGCGATGCCCGCCGGGGATTTCGATGCTTTCCTGACTGGATGCATTGATCATCCGGACGAGACCTTGAAGCGCTTCAGTCTGCTGTGTGCACAAGGGGCCGAAGACCCGCGGGCTATTTCGCGGTTGCTCAAAGCGGGCGCGCCACATGGCTCCATCAACGCATTGGTACACGGCCTGCAATTGCTGGGGCAACTTGATACCCGAAGCGCGCTCCAAACCTTTCGCGGTCCGCAGTTGCATCTGTTTGCCGGTCTGGATGCGTTTGTGCCCGCCGAGGCAGCGAGTGATCTGCTGGCGCTGTTACCTGATGTGGAAGTAGGGCTGATCGAACAGGCCAGCCATGCCTTCCTGCTGGAAAACCCCCACGGTGTGGCGGCGGCGATCCACGCTTTTCTGCATGAGTCCGGTGATGACTGATCTTTCCAATCCACGGCTGCCGGGTGGTTTGCCAGACAAGCGCCAGGTGGCGGCCTCTTTTTCCCGTGCGGCGGGCAGTTATGACAGCGTCGCCGAGTTGCAGCGTGCGGTGGGCGGCGAACTGCTGTCGCGTCTGCCTGCCGGGCTGTCCCCCCGGCGCTGGCTGGATCTGGGCAGCGGCACCGGCTATTTCAGTCGCGCGCTGGCCGAGACCTTTGCGGGCTGCAAAGGCGTCGCGCTTGATATTGCCGAAGGCATGTTGCGCCATGCACAGCCGTTGGGCGGCGCTGAGTATTTCGTAGCGGGCGATGCTGAACGCATGCCGCTGCGCGATAAAAGCTGTGAGCTGATTTTCTCCAGTCTCGCGGTGCAGTGGTGTGCCGATTTTGCTGCTGTCCTGAGTGAAGCACGTCGCGTACTGCAACCGGGGGGCGTGTTTGCCTTTGCCAGTCTGTGCGTCGGCACCCTTCATGAATTACGCGACAGCTGGCAGGCGGTAGACGGGCTGGTTCACGTCAACCGCTTCCGACAACTCGAGGATTACCAACAGTTATGCGCGGCCAGCGGGATGCGAGTACGCTCGCTTGAGGTCCGTCCGCATGTCCTGCACTACCCGGATGTGCGCAGCCTGACCCATGAGCTGAAAGCATTGGGCGCACACAATCTGAACCCCGGACGTCCCGGCGGTTTGACCGGGCGGGCGCGGCTACTAGCCTTGATTGAGGCGTATGAAGGTTATCGTCAGGCTGAAGGTTTGCCTGCGACGTATCAGGTTATCTACGCGGTATTGGAAAAAACCGTCTGAGTTCACCACGTGAAAAGGGATTGCCGAGATGAGCCGTGCATACTTCGTCGCAGGCACCGACACTGACGTTGGTAAAACTACGATTGCTGCGGGCTTGTTGCATGCTGCCCGGTTGAGCGGTCTGAGTACCCTTGCGGGCAAGCCAGTCGCATCGGGGTGTGTGGTCGCTCCTGATGGCTTGCGCAACCCGGATGCCTTGGCGCTGATTGCCGAGAGTTCGATAGCGTTGAGTTATGACGAGATCAATCCGTTTGCGTTCGAACCCGCCATCGCACCACATCTGGCTGCGCGGGAGGCGGGCGTCGCGCTCACGGTGCAGGCGCTACTGGGTCCGATGCGCTTGTTACTGGCCCGCAATGCTGACTTCACTCTGATCGAAGGAGCGGGAGGCTGGCGTGTGCCGCTGGCCGACCAGGCCAATCTGTCGGATCTGGCCGTCGGTCTGCAATTGCCGGTGATTCTGGTTGTTGGCGTACGCCTGGGGTGCATCAGTCATGCATTGCTGACCGCTGAGGCCATCGCTGCTGATGGGCTGCAATTGGCGGGTTGGGTGGCCAATATCATCGACCCGAAAACCTCGCGCCTCGAAGAGAATCTGGCGACCTTGGCTGAGCGTTTGCCTGCGCCGTGTCTGGGGCGAGTGCCCAAGTTGAAGAAGGCCGGGGCTGACGCGGTGGCGGAGTATCTGCATCTGGAGTTGCTGGATTGAGTCCTGCGCGGTTCATGTAGGAGCTGCCGAAGGCTGCGATTGCGGTCTGTCTGACACACCGCTTCGCGACCGTCGTAACCTCCGATGGCTCCTACAGGGCATCGGTGTGGCTGGAATGTGCGCCACCGCACAAAAATTGATCAATGTGATTCAGGTCGAAGCAGTAAACTGGCCAAACGAGAAAGGCTAAGCCTATGAAGAGGCTTTGTGCCATTAGTCTTTTTGTCGGGTGTTTCGCCGGGTTTGCTGCTTAAATAAGCCCGTGTTCGCTTACGAACAGAGGATCGATTTATGCAAATCTCCATGAATAACACGCTCTATCCAGGCCTCAGCGCCATGGAAGTCGGGCAGTCGCGTGTCGATCAAGCGGCTACTCAAATCGCCAGCAGCAACATTGAAGTCTCCGGCAGAAGCCAGTCTTCGGACTTCCAGCTGGAAAACCTGCGTTCGGTTGACCGTTCCCAACGTTCTGACTTGTCCGCGAATCTGGTCGAAATGGCTTCTGGAAAATTTCAGGCTGAAGCCGGTGTTGCCGTGCAGAAAGCCAGCGACGAAATGCTCGGCACTTTGATCGATACCTACGCCTGATTTACCTCTTCTGTGCCGTGCGATCTGCGCACGGCATGCGCTGAATTCCCTGTCATCACTCGTTTCTATTTCCTCCGCGCAGCTCCGCAAAGTCATCTCTCTCAACTAGACTCATGACGTCGACGAACGGCATTTATCCCGCTGTGCGCCTTTGCCTGTGCGTCTTGTAAAACATCTCAAGATGAAAGGTAGTAGACGCATGCTTGACAAGGTTTGGGCGTAAACGTATGTTTCAAACACCTGTTTGACCGCTAGGCATCCGAGATTGTCCGGTGGTTGGGGAACATTCCCGCAGCGACCGATCGGTCATACATTTCCAGGTTTCATCAGCAGAGGTTTATCGCTATGCCTGACTACAAGGCCCCCTTGCGTGATATTCGCTTCGTTCGTGACGAACTGCTCGGCTACGAAGCGCACTATCAAAGTCTGCCGGCTTGCCAGGACGCTACTCCAGACATGGTCGACGCCATTCTTGAAGAAGGCGCCAAGTTTTGTGAGCAGGTGCTGGCACCGCTGAATCGTGTTGGTGATCTGGAAGGTTGTACCTGGAGCGAGTCGGGCGTGAAAACGCCGAGCGGCTTCAAAGAGGCCTACAAGCAATTCGTCGAAGGCGGCTGGCCAAGCCTGGCGCACGACGTTGAGCATGGTGGTCAGGGCTTGCCTGAATCCCTGGGGCTGGCGGTTAGTGAGATGGTCGGCGAAGCCAACTGGTCCTGGGGCATGTACCCAGGTCTGTCCCATGGCGCGATGAATACCATTTCCGAACACGGCACCGAAGAACAGCAGCACCTGTACCTGACCAAGCTGGTGTCGGGCGAATGGACCGGCACCATGTGCCTGACCGAATCCCACTGCGGTACCGACCTGGGCATGCTGCGCACCAAGGCCGAACCTCAGGCTGATGGCTCGTATCGTGTCACCGGCACCAAAATCTTTATCTCGGCTGGCGAGCACGACATGGCCGATAACATCGTCCATATCGTACTGGCGCGTCTGCCGGATGCCCCTGCTGGCACCAAAGGTATCTCACTGTTCATCGTGCCGAAATTCCTGCCAAACGCTGACGGCAGCGTTGGCGAGCGCAATGCCGTGAACTGTGGTTCTCTGGAACACAAGATGGGCATCCACGGCAACGCGACCTGCGTGATGAACTTCGATGCGGCCACCGGCTTCCTGATCGGCCCGGCGAATAAAGGCCTGAACTGCATGTTCACCTTCATGAACACCGCACGTCTGGGTACCGCATTGCAAGGTCTGGCCCACGCCGAAATCGGCTTCCAGGGCGGCCTGAAATACGCGCGTGATCGTCTGCAGATGCGTTCGCTGACTGGTCCGAAAGCGCCGGACAAGGCCGCTGACCCGATCATCGTTCACCCCGATGTGCGTCGCATGTTGCTGACCATGAAAGCGTTCTCCGAAGGCACGCGCGCCATGGTGTATTTCACAGCTAAACAGGTGGACATCGCCAAGTACAGCGAAGACGCTGAACACAAGAAGCAGGCTGACGCGCTGTTGGCGTTCATGACGCCGATTGCCAAGGCGTTCATGACCGAAGTGGGCTTCGAGTCCGCTAACCATGGTGTACAAATCTACGGTGGCCACGGTTTCATCGCCGAGTGGGGCATGGAGCAAAACGTTCGCGACAGCCGCATTTCCATGCTGTACGAAGGCACCACCGGTATTCAGGCGCTGGACCTGTTGGGTCGTAAGGTGCTGATGACTCAAGGCGAAGCGCTCAAGGGCTTCACCAAGATCGTCCACAAGTTCTGCCAGAACAACGAAGGCGCCCAAGCTGTTCAGGAGTTCATCACTCCGCTGGCCGCGCTGAACAAGGAGTGGGGCGAGCTGACCATGAAAGTGGGCATGGCCGCCATGAAGGATCGTGAAGAAGTCGGTGCTGCTTCGGTGGATTACCTGATGTATTCCGGTTACGCCTGCCTGGCTTACTTCTGGGCTGACATGGCTCGCGTGGCGGCCGAGAAGCTCGCCGCTGGCACCAGTGAAGAGGCGTTCTACACCGCCAAGCTGCAGACTGCGCGTTTCTACTTCCAGCGCATCCTGCCTCGTACCCGCTCGCACGTTGCTGCCATGCTGTCGGGTGCCAACAACCTGATGGACATGAAAGAAGAAGATTTCGGCCTGGCTTACTAAGCCTCGCCGGTTTCACTCAAAGCCGCTTCTCCTTCGGGGGAGGCGGCTTTTTTTTGGGGAGCGTGGATCCCGGTAGGAGCGAACTTGTTCGCGAGGCGGTGTGTCAGGTATCGCTGCTCGCGAACAAGTTCGCTCCTACCTGTGACTTCGCTGCCGTCACGCGATCTTCACCTCCTGCCAATAAACATTTCCGGATTGCTGCCGTTAAAGAAAGTAGCCTGCTATTTAGTTCTTCTGAATGCATATCCGAGCGGATGAAGGCACAATGCCAGCTACTAAGTTCTTTACCCTGTGATGGGTAGGAGACATCCCATTTGTTGCGTTCTTCTGCTGCACGCCTGAGTCATTTTCTGCCTTCGCTGGTTTTATTGGTGGGGGGGCTGGGGGCCGCATACGTCAAGGACCTGAACGTTTTCTTCACGTCCCTGTTCAACGTTCTGCCCACTCTGGTTCTGCTACTGGGCGGCGCGTATTGCTGTGTCTATCGTCGCCAGCGCGAGCTGTTTTTGATGATTACCGTCTACACCGCCTATTTCCTGCTCGACACGCAAACTGATTATTTCCGCGATAACGGCAAGGTGCGTGAAGACGCTGCCGTGGTGTTCCATCTGGTGTGCTTGCTGTTGCCCTTGTTGTACGGGGTCTATGCCGCCTGGGAAGAGCGAACTCACTTGGTCCAGGACCTGATCGCCCGACTTGCGGTGTTGGTCGCGGTGGGTGCTGTCGCGCTGGGGCTGGAGCAAAGCTATCCGGCTGCGTTGTTGGCGTCGCTGGCGGAAATCCGCTGGCCTGCGTTGCACGGCTCATGGATGAGCCTGATTCAACTGTCCTACCTTTCTTTCCTGATTGCCTTCGGTTTGCTCATCGCGCAATACGTGCGCAAGCCTCGTCCCTTGCACGCCGCGCAGCTGATTGGTCTGGTTGGCCTGTTCTGGGCATTGCCGAAAACCTTCATTTTGCCGTTCACGCTGAACATCATGTGCAGCCAGGTGATGTTGATGATTGCAGCGGGTGTCGCTCATGAGGCTTATCAAATGGCCTTCCGCGACGAACTGACCGGTTTGCCGGGGCGTCGCGCGCTCAATGAGCGTATGCAGCGTCTGGGGCGCAATTACGTTCTGGCCATGGGCGACGTCGACCACTTCAAGAAATTCAACGACACCCACGGCCATGACGTGGGCGATCAGGTATTGCGGCTGGTGGCCAGCAAGTTGTCGAGAATCACCAGTGGCGGCGGTAAGGCTTATCGCTATGGCGGTGAAGAGTTCGCCATCGTGTTTGCTGCCAAGTCCATCGAGGAATGCATTCCGCATCTGGAAGCCATTCGTGAATTGATCGCCAACTATGAGATTCAGTTGCGCAATCCCGATAACCGCCCCAAAGACGATCAGCAAGGCCGTCAGCGACGAGGGGCAGGGCCTGCCACCAGTGTGTCGGTGACGGTCAGCATTGGCGTTGCCGAGCGTCTGCCGGAGCATCGCACCCCTGAAGAAGTCCTCAAGGCGGCCGACCAGGCGCTCTATGCCGCCAAAGGCGCTGGCCGCAACTGCGTCATGTCCCACGGGCAGAGCACCAAGCGCGGTGCTGTGCGGACAGCTGCTGCTTAATCTTCCCCGGACGCTCACCTCCCTGTAGGAGCGCGCTTGCCCGCGATTCGGTCTGTCAGTCGATAAATATATTGGCTGCTCTGACGCTATCGCGGGCAAGCGTGCATCAAACAAAACGCAAAATTAATGGATTGAAATGCATGTTCTGTAGGAGCTGCCGAAGGCTGCGAAGCATTTCTCCTGATACACCGCGATCGCAGCCTTCGGCAGCTCCTACAGGAATTGGCATGATGCGAAGCAGTCGTGGGCTCTCTGACGGTTGCTGGATATTTGCGTGACTTAAATATGTAATTTGGTCATATATCGACCCTATGTGTCTCTAGTGGCGTTGGAGTACACTCGTCCCATCGACACTGACTTCGCGCACTCATCGCGCGATTCCTCCATTCAGACGTACTGCTCCTGTCCCAGTGAGGTTTGCCATGGCTGACTACAAAGCGCCGTTGCGCGATATGCGTTTCGTACTTAATGAGGTCTTCGAGGTCTCGAAGCTTTGGGCGCAGCTGCCGGCACTGGCAGAGACGGTTGATGCAGAGACAGTCGAAGCAATCCTTGAAGAAGCCGGCAAAGTCACCAGCAAGAGCATCGCACCGCTGAGCCGTAATGGCGACGAACAGGGCTGTACCTGGAACGACACTGCCGTGACTACCCCCGACGGTTTCCCGCAGGCCTATCAGACATACGCGGAAGGCGGCTGGGTGGGCGTTGGCGGTAATCCTGATTTCGGCGGCATGGGCATGCCCAAAGCGGTTTCGGCTCAGGTCGAAGAGATGCTCAATTCGGCAAGCCTGGCCTTCGGCCTGTACCCGATGCTGACTTCCGGGGCCTGTGTCTCGATCAACACCCACGCCACAGAAGAACTCAAAGCCACGTACCTGCCGAGCATGTACTCCGGCGCCTGGTCGGGTTCGATGTGCCTGACTGAGGCCCATGCGGGGACTGATCTGGGCATCATCCGCACCAAGGCCGAACCGCAGGCGGACGACTCTTACAAAATTTCCGGCACCAAGATTTTTATTACTGGCGGCGAGCACGACCTGACTGAAAACATCATTCATCTGGTCCTGGCCAAGCTGCCGGATGCGCCTGCCGGACCGAAAGGTATTTCGCTGTTCCTGGTGCCGAAATTCATGGTCAATGCTGATGGCAGTGTGGGCGCCCGTAACACCGTGAGCTGCGGTTCCATTGAGCACAAAATGGGTATCCAGGCGTCCGCTACCTGTGTCATCAACTTCGATGAAGCGGTCGGTTATCTTATCGGCGAGCCTAACAAGGGCTTGGCGGCGATGTTCACCATGATGAATTACGAGCGTCTTGGCGTGGGCATTCAGGGCCTGGCTTCCGGTGAGCGTTCCTACCAGAACGCCATTGATTACGCCCGTGACCGTCTGCAGAGCCGTTCGCCAACCGGCGCGCAACAGCCTGAGAAAATGGCTGACCCGATCATTGTCCATCCGGATGTGCGGCGCATGTTGCTGACTATGAAAGCGCTGAATGAAGGTGGTCGTGCGTTTTCTACCTATGTAGCGATACAGCTGGATATCGCCAAGTTCAGCGAAGATGACGTCGCTCGGCAGCGCGCTGATGAATTGGTCGCGTTGCTGACCCCCGTCGCCAAAGCGTTCCTGACCGACATGGGCCTGGAAACCACTGTCCACGGCCAGCAAGTGTTTGGTGGTCACGGCTACATTCGCGAGTGGGGTCAGGAGCAACTGGTGCGTGACGTGCGCATCACTCAGATCTACGAAGGCACCAACGGCATTCAGGCGCTGGATCTGGTCGGTCGCAAGATCGTTGGCAGCGGCGGCGCCTACTACAAACTTTTCTCGGATGAGGTTCGTGGTTTCATCACCGGTTCTGACCCATCCCTGAGCGAATTCACCAAGCCGTTGAGCGCTGCGCTGGATACGCTGGACGAGTTGACTCACTGGATTCTCGACCGATCCCGTAACAACCCGCAGGAAATCGGTGCCGCGTCCGTCGAATACCTTCACGTATTTGGTTACACCACATACGCCTACATGTGGGCGATGATGGCCAAAGCGGCGTTGGGTAAAGAAGCTCAGGAAGATTTCTACGCCAGCAAGCTCGGCACGGCACGTTTTTACTTCGCCCGCTTGCTGCCGCGCATCCACTCATTGAGTGCTTCGGTCAAGGCGGGAAGCGAGTCGCTGTTCCTGCTGGATGCGGCGCAATTTTGACGACTGAGGCTTTGTAAGCATTTGCTTACACTACGTGGTGCTTTTTTGCCTCTATCCGAATGTTGGATCCAAAGTTAATCTTTGTTCCAAGGACGTAGCGCAGGAAGCGCAACAAATAACACGGACACGTAAGGATGCCTGCCAGGATGGTGGGGAGAAAGGGAAGTCAGGGAAACAGTCTGCAAAACCCCGCTTAGGCGGGGTTTTCTTATTGGGGCCGATTAAGTTGCAGAAGATTTGCGGCCGCTTCAACCCACGATTCTCCTCGGTAATGGCTGGTTGCCAGACCAAATGGAACCTCTTTCATTGCCCATGGGTCCATTCGCTGTATGGCTTACGAGAGCCATTTAATCTGGAGCTACCCCATGGACATTATTCGCATCATCTTCGCAATCCTGCTGCCGCCCGTGGGCGTGTTTATGCAAGTCGGTTTCGCCGGCGCGTTCTGGTTGAACATCCTGCTGACCATCCTTGGTTACTTCCCAGGCATCATTCACGCTGTGTACATCATCGCCAGCCGTAAATGATTCGCTGAACATGTTGGAGCGAGGCTTGCCCGCGAATCTATCGCTTCGGTGTGCCTGAAACACCGCGTTATCGTTCTTCGCGGGCAAGCCTCGCTCCAACAGTAACGCGCTAGCCCACCCGAAACTTTGCCACCAGTCCTTGCAAATGCGTCCCCAACCGCGCCAGCTCCACACTTGACGCCGCCGTCTGATCGCTCGCCGACGCGGTCTGCTCTGACACATCCCTCACGCTGATAATGTTGCGATTGATCTGCTCCGCCACGGCGCTTTGTTCTTCGCTGGCGGTGGCTATCTGCTGGTTCATGTCCTGAATGGTCGATACGGTGCGGGTAATCTGCTCCAGCGCGCTGCCTGCGCGGCGGCTCAATTGCACGCTGTTGTCGGTCAGGCTGCGGCTGTTATCCAGTGTCGTGGCGACTTGTTGGGTGCCGCTTTGCAACGCTGCAATCAGCTCTTCGATTTCCTCTGTGGACTGCTGTGTACGTTGCGCCAGACCGCGCACTTCATCGGCGACGACCGCAAAACCACGTCCGGCTTCTCCGGCACGCGCAGCCTCAATGGCAGCGTTCAGCGCCAACAGGTTGGTTTGCTGCGAGACTGACTTGATCACGTCCAGCACGCCGCCGATTTTGTCGCTTTCCAGCTTCAACAGATTCATGGCCTGAGTGGATTTCTTGACCTCGTCCGCCAATTGCTCAATCTGCCCGATTGCCTGTCCCACCACCTGATCGCCTTCCCGCGCCTGCTGATCCGCCTGCGCCGCCGCTTGAGAAGCCTCTTGTGCGCTACGTGCAACTTCGTGCACGGTCGCGGTCATTTCGTTCATGGCCGCAGCCACCTGATCGGTCTCGTCTTTCTGGCTGTTGACCCCGGTACTGGTCTGCTCGGTCACAGCCGACAGCTGCTGCGCCGCATCGGTTATCTGCGCGACGCCCTCGCTGATCCCGCCGATCAACTGCCGCAAGCTGAGGGTCATGGCCTGCATGCTGTCTTGCAGTTGCCCCATTTCATCTTTGCGCTGAACCTGTAAGTCCTTGCTCAAGTCACCCTTGGCGATACGTTCTGCGGCCGCCAGTGTCTCGCGCAGCGGTGCGATGATTTGTTGCGTCATGACCCAGGCTGCGAGCAGGCCAAGCAACATCGCCAATACGGCAACGCTGCTCAGCATGGTGCGAGAGGCGCCCGCCTCGGTGTCGCGTTGCTGGCTTTGCAGGGCCAGCAGTTCCGCGACGCTGCTCAGCATCTTGTCGCCCAGGTCTTCGAGCGTTTCCTGAGCGGCCTCCACTTTGACCTGAATGTCCTTGAAGTGACCGAGCTGAGCACGATAGCGCTCCAGCGCCTCTTTCGCCGGCTGCAGGCCTTTGAGGTTGCTGTCGCCCTGATCCTGGCCAATTTGCTGCACTTCTTTCAGAGACTCGTCGATAGCCCCAATGGCTGCTGTTTCATAGGCCTCCAGCGCAGTGAAGGTGTAGGCCTGAACCTGAAATCGAGCGTTCTGGATCTGCTGCTTGAGCTGCGAGATGTTGGTGAATTCATCCAGCCGCTCGCCATTGTCCTGCTCCTGGCTTACGGCTTTGAGCACTTCAATCTCCACCAGCGCGACAGCCTGTACCGCTTGTTCCGATTGTTGGTCCAGTTGAGTCCGGGACAAGTCTCGCCGTTGGTTCTCATCGCTGAGCGCCGTGAAAGTCTTTTCCATATCAGCGACGATTTTGCTTTGCCCGATCAGCAAGCCAACGCTGATGCGGTCGTCTGTTTCTTTTCGCAATGTCTCCAGATGGCTCTCCAGTCCATTGAGCTGGTTAACAACCTTGTTCGCGTTTTCCGGGCTGTTTTTCTGACGATAGATAATGCGGTCGGTGCGCAAATCCTTGGTCATGTTGCTCAGTTGCCCGATGGACGTCAGGGATTCCGAGCGTTCAATCATGGTGTCCAGGCCATGCCAGCCGGTCAGGGTGATTGCCATCGTGAGCATCAGCACCAGGCCGAAACCCAGGGACAGCTTGAGTTTTACGCTGGTGTTGCCAAGCGTTTGGTTGATCCATCGAAACATCGGAAAGCTCCTGCAATTGTGCGAAACAGGTAGGGCCTGGACAAGCCAGGACCTACGTTGTCAGCGCATCGGCAGGGCAAAGAAGAGCGCGACCTGAGTTGGTCGTAGGAGGGGTCTGAGTGGGGTGTGTGAATGTCCTGACACAGCGAGGTCTCTTTGTGGGAGTCGCCCCGGTGTCCCTGACACCACGCTGTCGCGCAGCAAACACGGACCCTGTAGGAGTGAGCTTGCTCG